>JAENYW010000157.1 GCA_016841555.1 Tepidibacillus decaturensis | reverse complement strand
GAATACAATTATGGCTATGCCAATAATAATCATCAAATCTAAAGGTTAAATGGCTAAGAAGAACTGAAAGTGATAGATATTTGATTAAGATTAGTTTTATAAGAATGAATAGATAAAGAATCAATGCTATAAATAGTCCTGCTTTTATTATATTTCTCATGAATAAATCTAACTCCTTACGAAACAAGATTTTTCCAATAATTCCAATATGATAGATATTTGTCCAGATCATAAGGATGGTGCTTAATACAGCTTGCTATTCTGAGATATAACCCAATAATAACTTCTTCATAAATATTATCATATTTTCTAGGTAATAGCATTTTTTTATGAAATAAATCGATTGCTGGTTTTAACGTTTCCACTGTTAAATCATCTGGTGAAGAACAAAATGCATATATTAAATCATATATAGGGTCTCCAATTATGGGTGTAGGATCAATAATGCCATGTAAATGACCTTTGTAAAAAATAAAGTTATGGATTCCACAGTCTCCATGAAGTAAATATTGACCCCTTTCTTTTAGCCTGTTTCTATCTATCAATTGCAAAATAAAATGATGATCTTCTTCAGATAATATTGCTCCAATAATATTTTTAGATTCTGTTGCACTATTTCTTAAAAACTCAGTCCAAGTCTGTACAGGCTCATCCATATATCCAAAGCCATTATGTTTAATTGGTTGATAAAAATGAATAAAATCTTTAACTAATGTTTGCAAAATTGATTGTTTATTCCCTGTTGGGTAATTCGTTTCTCCATTTATAAAAGTATAAACTATATATCGATAGAGAGGATCCACGTATATTAATCGAGGTAGAAGCTCGACATGGTTATAGAATTTTAGAAATTTTGTTTCAGCTTCCAACGTTATTGCATCATTCAATTTTATTACATATAAAGGTTGGCTATCATCATATAATAGGAATATTTGACTTGTCGTTCCTCCCTTAAGAATGTCAAATTCTTTAATCAATGGTTGAATGATTTGCTTGTTTTTAAGTTCTTCAATTATTTTAATTACATTCATGTCATTACCTTCTTTTATAGTTCTATTCATCAATGATCATTATCTTATTAAATTGATAGGGTACAACCAATAATAGTACCAATTTTTTTATATATCTTATGTATCTATCATACTAGTAGTCTTTCAGAAATATTTTCCCTATACTTATTCTTTTGAATAGGCTTTATCTAGAATTTTTCTAATGAATGGTTCTTTGAGTTTGGTATATTTAACTCTATCATTACTATATTCATAAGCTAACTTAACCTTTAAATTCTGATATTCAATAGCATCGTCAGGATGAGAGCGAAGATAATCACGAAAAACGATTTGATTTCTCCAGTAATCACCGTTTAGTGTTGCTATACTTAGGTGATACTTAGCTCTAGGAAATCCCTTTCGAAAGAAAATGCGTCCAGGAACTCCTGCATCTCCTCGAAAAACATAATCCACATTTTCTAAATTTAACATAACTTGTGTACTAAATAACTCAATGTTCTTTACTCCAATAATGATATCAATGATCGGCTTAGCTGCAAGTCCTGATATAGATGTACTTCCAACATGCTGAATGTCTAATGCAATGTCACCCAAAGCTCTCCTTAATAAACTCTTCTCATTGTTAAATATGTCTATCCAAAGAGGTGTGTATTCGATTACTTCAACCCAATTCGAGTCATAAGTATGTCCATCTATCACTTTTTTTCACCCTAGTCTCTGATAAATTGCTAAAAGCTATACCTCTACTTTTTTAAGCTATCCCAATACTTCAAAACAATAGAATTATACACTTCTGGATTGTCTAAATTTGCTGTGTGTCCAGCATTGGGTATAATTCCCGCAGTTATTCTTTCATTTAAATTTGCTAAATAACATGCTGCCTCTCTTTCGTACTTCTCTTTAGCACCATTTAAAATTAATGTAGGCACTTGAATATTTTTAATCATAGAATCCGATACCACAGGATAATCAAATGTAAAGGATTCTAAAACAGACTTTAATGTTTCAAACCAACGTTCCCCATGAAGATCTTTAAATTGATTTGCAGCTTCTGGATTATTCTCCTTAATCGCCATAAAGCTATCGTATTGTTGTTTCATTATCCCTTCCATTTCACTTGGAATGCTTGGAGCATATCCTGTTAGCACTACACTTTCAAGTAATTCTGGATGACTTATTGCCATATGTATTGCAAATGATGCTCCCATTGATAGGCCAATCATATGACCTGGTCCTTGAGATTTTACTTTTTCAATCGTCCATTGTAAAGCTGATTCAAAAAAAGGCCTTGACGCATCAAGAACATTTTCTCCATGCCCTGGAAAATCAACAGCAATAATATCGAAATTTTCTTTAAAAGCTTCCATTTGTGGAGAAAAGTGCGTTTTTGATGTTCCCATTAATCCATGTAATAGATAAATTCTTTTCATCATTCTCTTTTCACTCTCCATTTCCATAATAAACCGATAGATAATAATTTCTATCGGCAGTAACAATGTTATGTGATATTATCTAATTTATAATACTATGAAGAACCTCTATATTTTCCTTTATGTGATGAATATTCTTCATTCCTACCATCGTTGAAAGTATTCCTTTTGTCCTAATTACATCTAATAAAATTTTTCTAGGGCTACCTTCTTCAATTATTTCCTTTCCAAGGTTAAAAGGAGCACTTGTTGTAGCTAGTATACCTAATTCTTTAGCAGCATTTACTAATGATACCCAATGATTATTAACCTTTTGGTTGTTATTATTTACTCCTTCTGTCATTTGTCTATTCAATGGAAACTGGATAAATTGAAAATGATGATTTTCCCCTGCAACCTTTTTAGCCGTATTTATAACTTCTTCAATAGATATATATCCCTGTTCTTTTGGAGTTCTAAGAAAACCATACCATGTAGCAAATCCATAGTATTTGATATTACCAGCTTGCACTTGTTCCTCCATAAAATTAAAAAGCTCTTCTAATTTCTGATAAAAAAGGTCTGCTCCTAAAACTGTCATTGAAATTTCAGGATTGTGTATGTAATAAATATCAATGGTTTCAAGATTAAGATGCTTTTTACTTTCGCCAATTGCAAACTGATAGTAGCTTGGTACTAATACATGACGATGTGTATCAACTATATTTATATCTGATTCTTTTATAACATCACCTTGGAGTAGAACTTTTTGCAGGTAATCTATAGGGACTAGGTTTGCTTCTATGTCACCTGGAATTATACCAGCTTTTGTTGAAATAACGATTTCTTCTCGCTTAATGATTCCATTCGTAATCAAATTCTTTAATACATAACCAACGTCTCTTTCAGATTTCATTCCACGATAATTAATTGCTGTATCAATAAAATTAAGTCCATGACGCATACCATATTCGAGTCCTTTGCGATACAGATTTGAGTCTATTTCATTCATATCTCCTAAATGAGTCCCTAAAGCGATCGGTGAAGTATAGAACATTCGAGATTTTCGATAGGGCATATCGAACTTTTTTGAAAATTCTCTAGTTCCATGTAAAGTAGCAAAACCAGAAATCATTCTAATCCCTCCCTACTATTTTCTACTTAACTATACCCTCTCAAACATTCAATGATAAGACTGATATTTACATTTATTGTATGGTATAATTATTATAGGGAGGATTCCATTCATGCTCCAATACACTATATAACAAAGAATCACGCCAACCATCTTTTATCAATAAGTCTTCACGAATTCTTCCTTCCTTTGTCATACCTATTTTTTCTAGTACCTTTGATGAAGCTATATTTCTAGGATCACATGTAGCATATATACGATGTAGGTTGAATTCACTAAAACCGAAATCCGCCAAAATTTTAGCAGCTTCTGTGGCAAAACCTTTCCCCCAAAAATCAGGATTTATAATATACGCTATTTCTCCAACCTTATTATTGAAATCTCTAATATTTAACTCTCCAGTCCCTATCATTCTTATATCTTCTTTATTGACTATCGCAAATACAAATCGCGTTCTTGGTTTTTGAGTTGCAGCTTCAATAGATTGTTGTACGAATGTTTTTGAATCTTCTACAGAATTAGGTCCCCAAGGTTGGTATTGACAGGCTATTTCTTGAGATGCATATTTGTGTACATCTTCCCAATCACTTTCAATAAATTCCCGTAAAAAAACTCTTTCACTTCTGAGATTTTTTAGCATATTTACACCTCATTCTTACAATCTCTTATAAGTCTTGTTTCATTCTTATCATATCCTTACATTGGATTCCATTCTCATGAATTGGTTCTTTATAATATCTTGTAAAATATTCTTTATCAATTCCTATCATTTGAAATCCACATTTTTGATACAATCCTATTTGTGTAATACTAGAGTTTCCTGTTCCAACTTCAATCATCTTATATCCCAATTCCCTTGCCATATACACTGCATGTTGCACTAATTTCTTTCCATATCCTTTTCCCTGCTTTGATTCTTTGATTGCAATATTGACTAATTCCACGGTAAGTGGTCTAGTTGGAAGTAGTGAACTACTCACCACTTAACGAAACATTTGAAGTGGGAGCTTCCTAAACATAAGAATTAGGAATTTTTTTAAGCGAAGATTGGTATTTAAGTTTCCACCTAATTACTAGGCAACCCTTATTCGTTGCGGATGGTTCACACATCCATTATCCCTCACTGATGTGATCAAATTGGGAGTACCTGTATAGGCTTTTCTTAGTATATTCAGACTTCCGTTGATGTCTGCATTAACATGGATTCCTTGGTTTGTTCGAAAAAGACCTCGGGCTATCCTTCTGCTTTGGTTATAGGTTCTAAGTCAAATGCACTCACACCACTGGTGTATGTTTCTTTTTGATAGATTACTTGCATACCAGCTAATTCAGCTTTATAGGCTATCATTTGCCTGAATCGACCTATGGGGCTTTGTACAAAGGTTTTGATATGGTTTTGTTGTTTGATTCCTTTGATGTCACCAATGACAATGCTTCCTACATCGTATTGCTCTGCTAATCTTATGATGGTTCTACTTGCTTGATGCAGGTAGTTGGTGATGTAATCATGTCGCTTTTTTCTTAATCGCTGTATTTGTTTTGTTGTTTTAAATGACTTGGAACCAACCTGTTTCATACGTATGGATTGAAGCTTTGCTATTTTGTTATTGATGTATCCATTGATGCTTTTTAAGCTTCTACCGTCAATGATGTAGTTATCTTTCCTATGAGAGAAGGTAATTGCGGCAAGGTTGTCTAATCCTAAATCGATGGCCATTATAGTTGTTGAGGCGCTTTGTTTTCTAGGCTCTAGTTTGTAGATGATGAGTAGATACCAACCCTTTTTTAAACGATCATATTGTAAGCGTATTTGTTGTAAATGAGCATGCTCAGGTAAGGGAAGGGTTTTGGATTCTTCCACTTTTAAACTGTCAACCTGAAATTTTTCTTGCATGGTTTTAGATAAGGAAAGTAGAATATGACCGTCTTTTCTACGAATGGCAAGATTGGTGAATATTACTTCATTTTTATGCTTTACCACATGCTTATACTTTGGTGGTTGTGGCATTGCCTTATATTTGCTAGTGTTCTTTTTGTAGTCTTTTAAGGTTCGATAGCTTTTCCAATTTTGTTCTAAACCTTTTAATGATTGCTGGTAGGTATGAGAGTGAAGATAAGACGTATGCCAGTTTTGCTTCAATTCTTTTTCTAAGGTTCGATAGCTTTTGTACTGATCACGACACTGATGGTTAGCAATATTGTAGAGCTTTGTTGTGTGAAAGGATAATTCTTCGATGATTTGTTGTTGTTCTTTGTTCCAGCGTGGATAGCATTTTAAGGTTAATTTCACAATATTCACCTCCTTCCTTTACCAAATATTATACCATGAAAAAAGAGGAATGAAAACATATGTTTGTTATATTGTCGCATTCATCTCCCCCTTGTAGAAGAGGGAGTGTTCTGCTAGTTTTATGATAAAAAAGTATCGTTAGATAAGTAACTGTTAACTACTTCATTAATTTTATCTTGTGTTGGATTGAAAAGATATTTACCGATTAAATTCATGATGCTTTTGTTGTTTACATAAGGTTTAATATCAATCATATGGGCCTCCATGATAATTTTTTTATGGTTTTATTCTAAAACTCCATCTGAATATTTTTCCTCAATCAAAAGACCTTTTAATTGAGAATAGGTAGTTCCCAATCTTCTAAAATACCCCAAGTGATTTCTGGTTTTCCTTTTATCGACTTCATAGAGCCTACATACACTTTTTCAGTTAATTTACCTATTTTCTCATAATGTTTAGCAATTTCTTTTGTTGTCGCTGAAACATTTTGATTTTTAATATCCTTAACATTTATCCAGGCTAATAACCCTTCATCACTTTCAATTAATTTAGAACCTTTAGAGACATTACCAAAAAACACATATTGTATTCGTATTTCCTTATTTTCTTTCATTCTGAGCACTATATATCGTAACGTTAAGCTGCTTATGGAATTATTATTTATCCCTGTTTCCTCTTCTATTTCCCTAAAGCAAGCCGTTTGAGGATCATACATTTCATCTCCTTCAATATGTCCGCCAATCGGCACTAACATCCCTGCAAGAAATGTATCTTTCGGCTTTTTTTGAAGAAATAAAACTTCTTTTTCATCATTTAAAAGAAAAGCAACTGCCATTTGTCTAAGTTTCAAGCATCTCACCCTACCTATCAATAAGTAACATGTATTCATAACATTGATAAAAAATCTTTTATTCTCTTTGACGCCAGAATGAAAAGAATGTTCCATAAAAAAAGGAAGAAAATTGATTTCTTCCTAAAATTATATATGATAGTTAACGTTAACCACAAGAAGGCGATTCTGGTGCAGGAGTTTGAGTTGGAGTTTCTGTTGGAGTAGTGTCGCTGTTTGGTTGCACCTTCGGAGTTTCAGATACGCTTTGCCAACCAGACCAACCTCCGGAAAGTGACTTTGCCTGATATCCTGCAAGGTTTAGGAGTGAAACCACTTGCCCTCCATTCTGACCGGAATAACAATAAACAATGATCAGCTTATCTTTAGGAAGTGAGCGGACAACATTTCCTATTTTCTTAAATGGCACATTTACAGCACCGTCAACATGGGACTGATTATAGTCCTTTTCATCCCTGATATCTAGAATATACAGCTTTTCTTTATTCAATTGAATAAATGTTTTAAGTTCTTCCGCTTTGATTCGGTTTGAATCATCGGGAAGTCTGTCAAAATATTTAACGACAACCTCTTCTATTCCTGATTGCTGAACATTTACTTCCTTTCCAGTTCCCATTACTCCAGCAAAGCCTATAAAAAATATAACAAGAATACTAATTGCCAATAAAGCCTTTTCTCCTTTTGTTTTAAACACCCTTTGTACCCCCTTTTTCATAAAGTTTCTTTTCTTCTATTGAATCAATAAAATATAAGATTAAGCCGATAAAAAA
>JAENYW010000156.1 GCA_016841555.1 Tepidibacillus decaturensis | reverse complement strand
TCCATCGATTTGGATCGGATAGTTCCAATCATCTATAACAAGGTAACCCTCGGGAGTTATCAGTTGACCTGCAGCATCTACCGTAAACAGCCCACTTCTTGTATAAAAGCGGTTCCCATCTGCATCTTCCACGGTAAAAAACAATGCTGGCTTTTCCTCTGATGTTGGGTCCACAGGCTGAAGCTCTTCATCCAAAATAGCCATATGCGTCGAAACTCCTGTATCTTGTATATCTCCTTGGATAAATGTCGGTACGCTTTCCTCCAGAAACACCCCTTGATGGATGGAACCTATTTCCTTGGTCTTGTTATTTTCTAATCGAATGGCATGTAGCAATGCCTCTGGAAATGCTCTAACCATCCCTTGGTCCATTTTATAGCCGGGTGTATTGATGTTTGCTAAATTATTGGATAACAGCTCCTGTCTCTGCTGTTGTGCGATCATTCCTGATGCTGCCGTATATAATCCCCGAATCATCCTTTTCACTCCTCTTAAGTGATACAGTACTCTTTACCCCAAAGCTGTTATTAGCCAAATAATCTCTTCTTCTTCAATACCTTATCAATATTCTCTAGCATTAAGCCTGTCCCCTTTACGACGCAAGACATCGCATCTTCGGCAACGAGTACAGGTACCTTTAATTCATCGGATAAGAGTAAATCTAAGCCATGGAGATAAGCCCCTCCACCAGTTAGAATGACACCTTTATCTATAATATCGGCAGAAAGCTCTGGAGGTGTTTGCTCTAATACACTTTTTGCTGCACTGACGATTGTAGAGATTGGTCCCTGCAGTGCTTCTCTAACGTTATCTGATTCAATACTTATAGAAACTGGTAAGCCTGTTACCAAATCACGTCCACGAATGTCCATTTTATCATGTCGTGAACCCTTATAAACAGTTCCAATGTTGATTTTTAGGTCTTCTGCCGTTCTTTCGCCAATTAACATGTTATATTTCTTTTTTACATAAGACATAATGGCTTGGTCAAACTTATCCCCAGCCATTTTTATAGAAGAGGCGGTAACGACATCTCCCATGGATAATACTGCAACGTCAGTCGTTCCCCCGCCAATATCAATGACCATATTACCGCTAGGTTGAAAAATATCCAAACCTGCACCTATGGCAGCAGCTTTTGGTTCCTGTTCCAAAATTATTTCTCCACCACCACTTTTCTGTGCAGCTTCTTTAATTGCTTTCTGCTCAACGGAAGTAATATTCGTTGGAGCACATATTAGAATTCTTGGTTTCCCTATAAACCCTTTTACTTTTGCTTTGCTGATAAAATATTTAAGCATCATTTCTGTAATCTCAAAATCTGCTATTACTCCATCTTTCAAAGGGCGTATCGCAATGATATTGCCTGGTGTTCTACCTACCATTTGCCTAGCCTCTTCACCGACTTTTAAAACCTTTTTCGTTTCGTTATCAATAGCTACAACTGAAGGTTCATTAATAATAACGCCACGCCCTTTTACATGAATCAAAACATTTGCTGTTCCAAGGTCAATTCCGATATCTTTACTCAACATACATAAAGTTCCTCCCTGCCGTATGCACTTAAGCTTATAAATGATAATTTTTCGTTCATTATTCTACTTAAATGAATTATTCGATATCGATACGGAAATTCCTTTTTTTCTAGTCGGAAAGTTTTTTCCAATGTAGTTATATGCTTATTGCGTTTTGCTATAAACGATATTTTTATATTTTATTTTTGTAGCTTCCCCCCCTCTGATATGTCTTATTGATTTGTGATAATCCAGAATTTCCTTTACTTCATTTGCTAATTCTGGGTTTATTTCAGGTAGTCGTTCTGTAAGATCTTTATGCACTGTGCTTTTTGATACACCAAATTCTTTTGCTATCGATCGAACCGTGTTTTTTGTCTCGACGATATGTAAAGCTATTTTTAACGTTCGTTCTTTGATGTAATCGTGCACTCTATTCGCCTCCCTACTTTGGAAATCATCTGTTACATTATATGAGAGGGTTTGGCATATATTCTTTTGTTACAAGCCATGACAAGCTATTTATTACATTTTTATTTTAAATAGAAAAAACTACCAGTTTATAACTGGTAGTTTTAGTTATTATTAGGAAATTTTTAGCTTCCTAAATAATATTATAGTTTTTTGTTATTCTTCACTCGTTATCACTTGTTGTTCACTTAAACGTAATAGCACTTGATTTACTTCTTGATTAAAAAAAAGATCTGGATTTAATGCTTGATTATCCTTTCGAACTTCAAAATGGAGATGTATCCCATGATCTTTTTCAAACATGTTTCGCCCTGCTGTTCCAATAATTTCTCCCTGTTTCACATCTTGTCCCACAGTTACTTGAAGGGCATTGAGACTTGAATAGTTGGTCAAAATTCCTTGTTCATGGGCTATATCGACTACATAGCCTACTACTGGATCTTTTTCTGCCCTGACTATTTTTCCGCTTAATGCTGCAACAACAGAAAAGGTTTCTTGATTCGTAGCGACAATATCTATTCCTGTATGGGGCCATAGTTCATTGTCAAAGGTTACAATTGCTTTTTGCATTTCTTCTTCTGATGCATTTACATCGAAAAAGCCCATCGTTACTTGAATATCATCGGGGTTTTCTACTGGCCATATCATTTTTTCTAGTGGTTTGGTTACTGCTATCGCTTCACCGAAGTCTTCTGCTAATAATTCATCATTTAGCGAGGACGAAGTAACGTAAGGAGTCATATCCTCTAACCCTAATTGTTCTTTTGTTAATGGATAATCATTCGGGTCCTGATACATCCACATTAGAGTAAGGATAAGTGCTGCTGCAGTAATATACACGGCTGGAAAAACCCACTTTTTCGCTAAAAATTTTTTCCATTGAATTTTTTTCATATTTTTATCACCTCACCCAACCATTCTCTCCATTATTTGCCTATTTATACTTAGGCGGAAAATATTTTTGTTAAAAATATTTTCAGAGGGGAATGTTGGAGGCGGGAAATGAGAGGTGAGATGTGAGATAAAAAGACTTAGTTATATTTGACCCACTTTTCTATATCGGTTATTTCCACTCCTTTATAGTAATAGGCTATAATCTCTTGTGCGGTTTTCCCTTCCTTAGCCATTCCATTGGCTCCGTACTGACTCATTCCAACGCCGTGACCATAGCCTTTTGTATGAAAAATGATTTTATTCTCATTTATTTCCCATGTGAAGCTAGTCGATGCTAAGCCTAATTTTTCCCTTAGTTCTCTTCCAGAAAAGATTTTATCTCCTATTTTTATTTGTTTTACACGATGACCTGCTGTTTCTTCTATTATTTTTATCCAACTCTGGTTCGTTTGTATAGCAGGGATCGAGATGATGTGTAATGTATTATCTAGTGTTTGTAAGGTAACTGTTGTCGTTTTTTCAAACTTTTCTGTATCTACATCCCAAGGACTTACCACACTTTTTAGATAGGGTACTTCTGTTCCCCAATAGTCTTCAGCATTTTCTGTATATCCATTGCTTGTTGAGAAATAAAGTGCTAATATTGGACTTCCTTGATAGGTAATAACTTGTCCAACGGTTTCATTAATGGCTTGGTTTAATTTTGATATTTTTTCTGTATATTGCAAGCCCCATCGTTTTCTTATTTCTTCATCGGATAGGAAGACTTGATGGTTTACTGAATCAGAAATTACTGCTCCATCTGGAACATCAGAAAATTTTTTTTCTAGCATTCGTTTGACGATATAGGTTCTCGCAGCTACTGCTTGTGCTTTTAGCGCTTCAAGTTCAAAGTCTATTGGCATCTCTGCCGCAATAACTCCCCTTACATATTCTTCTAAATAATATGTTTCTATGGTATGTAGAGAGGTTCGATACACTTTTATAGGGATGTTCTTACCTGTAGCCGTTTGTAATTCTATTTTTTCTTCTAGCATTCTTTTACTAATCTCTGTATCCTTCCAACCTTCTACAATAATAACAGGAATGAGGATCATAGCTGATAAGAGTACGACCAAAGATAATAATATGATTTTTTTCATTGATAAGCCCCTTCTTCTATAGAATATATTGCCTGTCCCTATTACCCTATGAAGGAGTTTATCTTATTAGAACAAATAGACAAATAAAAAAAAGCCACGAGCGTGGCTTTTTAGGATATCCATAATGGCTGCAAATCATCTGTAGATAATTCTTTTGAGCTGCTAACTCTTTCAATATTTGCTCCTAATTGCTGTAGTTTTCCTACGAAGTTCACATATCCTCGATCAATATGATGTAGTCCTGTTAGCTCCGTTTCTCCATCTGCAACTAAACCGGCTATAATCAATGCAGCTCCTGCCCTTAAATCAGTAGCTTGGACCTTTGTGCCTATTAGGGATGCTTTTCCTTCTACTATTGCTGTTCGTCCTTGTATTTTAATACCAGCGTTCATTCGTTTGAATTCCTCTACATGCATAAAACGATTTTCAAAAACAGTTTCTGTAATAACACTAGTACCATTTGCATGTAATAATAATGCCATCATTTGCGCTTGCATATCTGTAGGGAATCCTGGATGTGGGAGTGTTTTTAGATCAACCCCTTTTAATGGGTTAAAAGCACGTACACGTACCCCTTGTTCTTCTTCTTCTATGTTAACTCCCATTTCTTCTAATTTTGCAATAATTGGCTTTAAATGATCGATAATTGCATTTTCAATAAGAACATCTCCGCCACTGATTGCGGAAGCTACCATAAATGTACCTGCTTCAATACGGTCTGGAATAACAGCATGATGAGTAGAAGTAAGCCTTTCTACTCCCTCTATACGAATAGCACCTGTCCCAGCACCTCTTATTTTAGCTCCCATGCTATTTAAAAAGTTGGCTAAGTCAACAATTTCTGGTTCCTGTGCTGCGTTTTCTATTACTGTTGTTCCTTCAGCAAGTACAGCAGCCATCAAAATGTTTTCAGTCGCTCCCACACTAGCATAATCGAGATAAATTTTGGCTCCTTTTAGCCTACCATCCACTTTCGCGTCGATATAGCCTTGACCAATATTTATCTTCGCCCCCATTGCTTCAAATCCTTTTAAATGCTGATCGACAGGACGACTTCCTATTGCACATCCTCCAGGAAGGGCTACTCTTGCGTGTCCTTCTCTAGCAAGTAATGGTCCCATTACTACAAAAGAAGCTCTCATTTTTCTAACCAATTCATATGGTGCTTCCGTACGAAGTATTTTTGAAGCATTTGTTCTTACTACTTCGTTTTCATAATGTACGTCAACTCCAATAAAAGATAATACCTCTATAATGGTGTATACATCATCTAAGGCTGGAACGTCAGAAATGACGCTTTCTCCTTCTTGCCCTAAAATTGATGCAGCAAGTATTGGTAGAACTGCATTTTTAGCACCATGCAGCTTAACTCTACCTTTTAATTGCTTTCCACCGCGGACGATTATTTTTTCCAAAGTACTTCCCTCCGCGCTCTGTTTTTTATTCCCATATTATTAATATTCAATCGTAATAATAGGTGTTCCCATCGTTAGTATAGTCGTTTGTGTAAGTTTATTAACATGGGTGGCTACTTGAACGTTCATTTTTTTGTGGCCTGTCCAAATTGAATGCTGTATTTTTGGCGAATAGGCTGATATACTCTTTACTAATGCCGTGTTAAGTGTTTCAACCTTTTCTCCACCCAGTATATGTATTATCTTTTCAATAAGGACAACCTGTTGTATATTACTTAGTTTATCATTGATATTTCCTTGGATACAAGAGTTAATTATAGGAGACATTTGGTTTTTTTGCAAAATTTCTAAAAGCTGTTGATAATCCTTTTGAAATTGTTCCAAGGAATCGGTTCCGTTCAGCTTAAAAACAAGGTACAGCTCTTGATGCTGTTTACTGATTCTTTTCCATTGTAATTCAGCTTCACTAGCCTTTCCCCATGACCCTTTACTAAGATAACCTTTTTCCAGCCCAATTTCAACTAGTTTTTTACTCTGCGGAAGGTGGAAGCGTTGACTTAACTCTTTTCCTTCAGATAATAGCTGTTGATTATTCTTATATTTTCCATAAGGTATTGCTACATGTAAGCTATAGGCATTCAAATCAGCACCAGAATACTCAAAGGCTTGTATAAGCATATGGATATCCTGCTGTTCATATCCGTGCACTATCATGCCTATCATAAATAATAAACTAATGATAAAAAGAATAAAAGCTTTTTTCCCTATTTCCATTGTAACCTCTCCCTTTATCTTGTCTCTTTTTACTCATTTTTCACACTTTATGGGAGAGATATACCTTCTATTTTGGAGAAAAACAGCTTTTTGAATAGTATCAAAAAGCTGTTTTTCATTTAGAAAAAATTTTTAAGGTTGAAGGACCAACCTAAATAGCTCTGAAAGAATTGTGCCAAAAGATACCCGATTACAATAGATAGAATGATCTGTAATATCTTCGTTTGTGGGCTATTGGGATTATGTGTAAAGATGTCAAATCTTACTGCTTGTATAGCCCACCATGTAATTGCAATGCTAATAATGGTTATTATGATACCAAATAAGCTAGTATACGCAAAATAGGATTCCAATTCATGCCTCTCCTTGCCATTCCATTTTTTTCTAATGTGAATCGTTTCTACTGGTTTTCCTGCTCTGTTTCCTGTTGATTCTCTTCTGTTACATTATTTTCTATTAGACTGTCGGTTTTGCTATAGTCTATCACACGATTCATAAAGGTTACAAATTCAGCTCTTGTTGCATTTTTTTTCGGTCCGAAGCTTTGATTATCAAGCCCAAGTATTAATCCTAGCTGCGCAAATGTATTGATTTCATAGTAAGCATAGTTGGTGAATAATACGTCAGAAAACACTGGCTCATCATTTGGTAATATAGGTATTTGATATGCCCTTGCTAGCATAAGGATCAATTCATCACGCTTTATCGAAGCATTTGGCCTAAAGGTATTATCTTTATACCCTTTGATAATTCCTGCTTGATAAGTCGATGCAATAGAAGTATAGTACCATGCATCTTCTTTTAGATCTTTAAATGGAGCTTCCTCTCCTTGAGGAAGCTGAAGTGCATTACTTATCAAGGATGCTGCCTCTGCTCTTGTAATCTCACGATTTGGTCTAAATGTATTATCCTCATAGCCATTGATAATCCCCGCATCGTATAATTCTAGAATTTCCTCCCTTGCCCAATGGTCACCTATGTCAATAAAATTACCATATAACACTAGATTATTTAATTGTAAGCTATATGTTACATTTCCAATATCGGAATGGAATCGCATATAATAGGTTCCTGCCTCCATCAAGCCTTGATTATGCCATTCTTTACTGTTTTTTGTCCAGATGAATTCTTGATTATTATTTAACAGTACTCCCTCAATTGGTCTATTTGCAGAAAAGTGAAATTCGCTATAGGTTGGCTCATCTAATGTAAAGGTAAACCAATCGTAATCCATATCATTTAATATTGCTCCTTCTATTACTTTATCTGATAG
>JAENYW010000155.1 GCA_016841555.1 Tepidibacillus decaturensis | reverse complement strand
ATACAAACGATTACACCGAAGGATATACTACCTGGCATACAAAGCATCCTTACCGCTATAAAAGAGCGGGGCTTAAAATTAGGTCTTGCATCTGTTAGTAAAAATGCGTTAACCGTGATGGAGAGTCTTGGACTTAAGGATGTATTTGACATAATTGTCGATGCGAAAACAATAAAAAATAGCAAGCCAGATCCTGAAATCTTCTTAACAGCTGCAAAGCTCTTACATGTAGATTCTAAAGCCTGTATAGGGATAGAGGACGCTGCGGCAGGCGTGGAAGCAATTAAAAAAGCGGGAATGTTTGCTATAGGTATCGGATCAAAGGAAACTCTTGCAAAGGCAGATATCGTTTATGAAAGCACATCAAAGCTTGAACTGGATATTATAATGAAAAGCTATGAAGAAATAAATAAATAGTATATGGAAGATAACTGTCCAATAGGGCAGTTTTTCATTTAGATGCGAGAAAAAAAGAAATATATAGAAAATGGTATGATTTTTTTTTCTTAAATTTGATATGATAATAGGAAAAAACATAGAAGTGAGTGGTAACGGTGGAACAAAAGGAAATGGAGTTAATTGAACTGTTAGAAAAGAATGGAAGAATGGAAATAGAAACCATAGCAACTATGTTGGCAATGAATAAAGCGGAAGTAGAACAATCAATAAGCAAGCTAGAGAAGGTCAAAGCAATTCTTGGATATTCAGCAATCATTGACTGGTCAAAGGTATTAGACTATGAAGGAGTAACAGCGATGATTGATGTAAAGGTGACGCCAACGCGTGGAGTGGGGTTTGATAAAATTGCTGAGCGTATTTATCGTTTTCCTGAGGTAAAGGCTGTTTATTTAATGTCAGGCGCATATGATCTATCTGTTTCTATTGAAGGGAAAACAATGTCAGAAATAAGTCGCTTTGTTTCCGAAAAATTATCTACTTTAGATTCTGTTATTTCTACAACAACCCACTTTATTATGAAAAAGTATAAGCATGACGGTGTTATATTTGAACATGAAGATGATGATAGAAGGATTGTGGTGTCTCCATGAGTATAAAGGAGCAAGCATCCTATTTATCAGAAACAGTGAAACAGCTACGTCCTTCTGGAATTAGACGTTTCTTTGATTTAGCATCAAAAATGGAAAATGTTATTTCTTTAGGTGTGGGAGAACCAGATTTTGTTACACCATGGAATGTAATTGAAGCTAGCTATCATTCCCTTGAGCAAGGGTATACTGCTTATACAGCAAATGCTGGGATGATTGAGCTACGTAACCAAATCAGTCACTATTTACAAGCAACCTATCATGTGGACTATCATCCTGAGGACGAAATAATACTAACGGTTGGAGCAAGTCAAGCGATTGATCTTGCATTAAGAGCAATTATTAATCCAGGAGAAGAAGTTATTGTTGTGGAACCAACCTTTGTTTCTTACGCACCAGTTGTATCCTTGACAGGTGGAATACCAGTAGCCGTTCAAACAGATGCGAAGGATGAATTTAAGCTGCAGGCAGAACAATTAGAACATGCTATTACGGAAAAAACAAAGGCAATTATTTTATGTAATCCCAATAACCCTACTGGTACGGTACTACAAAAGGAAGAGCTTGTACAAATAGCACAGGTTGTTCAAAAGCATGATTTAATCGTTTTATCGGATGAAATATATGCTGAATTAACCTATGATGAAGCCTATACTAGCCTTGCAGCTATTGAAGGGATGAAGGAGAGAACCATATTAATATCAGGTTTCTCAAAAGCTTTTGCTATGACAGGCTGGCGTTTGGGATACGTTGCCGGTCCTGATGAATTCATCCAAGCAATGTTAAAGATTCATCAGTATACCGTCATGTCTGCTCCTACAATGGCACAGCATGCTGCATTAGAGGCATTAACAAATGGGCGTCAAAGTGTCGTAAATATGAAGAAAAGCTATAGACAGAGAAGGAATTATGTAGTCCATGCTTTTAAAGAGATGGGGTTAGCCTGTCATCTACCAGGAGGCGCCTTCTATGTATTCCCGTCTATCTCGGAAACAGGATTAACAGCAGAGGAATTTGCTGAACAGCTCTTACAACAGGAAAAGGTTGCAGTTGTTCCAGGGAATGTATTTGGTGAAAGTGGAAAAGGTCATATCCGTGTTTCCTATGCGGCTTCACTTGAACAGCTAGAAGAAGCAATGAAACGCATGAAACGATTTGTAGATGGAGTGAAATAGAAAGGACCATGATATGAGTATACTTACCGTCGAAAATCTAGTAAAAACATATGGTGAAAAAACACTATTCAATCAACTTTCGTTTAGTATTTCTGAAAAACAACGAATTGGTTTAATTGGCGTAAATGGTACAGGAAAATCAACGTTATTAAGGGTTATTGCAGGCTTGGAAACAGTAGAAGCAGGGGAAGTGATCCATTCCAAACAGCTTCGTATTGAATACCTTCCTCAATATCCTACCTTTGATGAGGAATTATCGGTATTGGAGCAAATATACAATGGCAATTCCCCGATTATGCAAGTATTAAGGGAGTATGAGCAAGCATTAAGTGAGCTCGAAATAGATGTTAATAATAATATTAAACAGGAAAAACTTTCTACGATGCAGCAACGAATGGATGCGATGAATGCTTGGGAAGCTAGTACGGTGGCAAAAACAGTATTAACTCACCTTGGAATTAAGGATATGATGCAGCCTGTAAAAGAATTATCTGGAGGACAAAAGAAACGGGTAGCCATTGCAAAAGCACTGATCCAGCCAGCCGATTTATTTATTCTAGATGAACCAACCAACCATTTAGATAATGAATTAATTGAATGGCTAGAGAGCTATTTATCTCAGTATAAGGGAACAATTTTAGTTGTTACCCATGATCGATATTTTTTAAACCGAGTGACAAATCAGATTTTTGAATTAGATCAAGGGAATTTGTATCGTTATGAGGGAAACTATGAAAGCTACCTTGAAAAAAAAGCAGAAAGGGAAGAACAGCTTCTCCTGACTGAAAAAAAACGAAAAAATTTGTTGCGGCATGAATTAGCGTGGTTACGTCGAGGAGCAAAGGCAAGAACAACAAAGCAAAAAGCACGTATTCAGCGAATCGAACAGGCTCAAAATGAAAAAACAGAAATAGTTAATGATAAACTCGATATTGCCATTGGAGCACAGCGTTTAGGGAAAAAAGTGATTGAACTCAATGAGATTACAAAATCCTTTGGAGAGATAAAGCTGATTAATCACTTAAGCTATCTCGTTCTGCCTAATGAACGACTTGGTATTATTGGCCCGAATGGAAGTGGAAAATCAACTTTATTAAACATCATGGCAGGAATCACGAATCCTGATGATGGGTATATAGAAAGAGGGCAAACAGTAAAGATTGCTTATTATACACAGGATTATATAGAAATGAATGAAAATTTACGTGTGATTGACTATATTAAGGAAGTAGCTGAAATCATAAAAATAGCAGATGGTCAAACCATAACTGTGGAACAAATGCTTGAACGATTTTTATTTCCTGGCAATTTACAATGGACCTATATTCGAAAGCTTTCTGGTGGAGAAAGACGACGTCTATATTTATTAAGAACATTAATAGGAGAACCTAATGTCCTATTTCTGGATGAGCCTACCAACGACTTAGATACAACAACATTAACCATTTTAGAAGATTATTTGGAACAATTTCCTGGAGTAGTAATTACAGTTTCCCATGACCGGTTCTTCTTAGACCGTGTAATTGACCATCTTCTTGTATTTGAAGGAAATGGGAATATTCAGAGATTTGAAGGGAACTACACAGAATATCTTGAGACAATAAAACAAGAGAAAGAGAAAAAAATCGAAGCAAAAGGTAAAAATAATCAACAAAACATCCCACCTAAAAAAGAAACGCGTAAAAAGCTATCCTATAAAGAACAAAAAGAATGGGTTGGCATAGAGGATGTCATTGCAACCCTTGAAGAAAGAAGAGAGGAACTTCAAAAAGAAATTGAACAGGCAGGAAGCGACCTAGATCGTGTCCAACATGCTTATCAAGAGCAGCAAAAGCTGGAAAAAGATTTGGAGCAAGCGATGGAGCGTTGGACAGAGCTTTCTTTGTTAATAGAAGAAATAGAAAAGACGAAATGAAAAACCTCCTATTGCAATAGGAGGGATGCAATTCTTTTTATTTACTTTCTTCTAATGTAGTAACAGGAACATTTTGCTCTTTATCTGGCTGATTAAGAGGATAGATTTGAACTGTTTCATTCTTCTCATCTACATATTGAATATAAATTGGAGTTCCATCATAGGATACATTAGCCATTATTGGTGAAGCTGCAATCTCTTTTGCACGTTGAACGTTCACTCCACAACCCTCCTTTACTGTATGTCCAACGTATATTATTTACAAAATAGGTTGGTAATATTCTTTAATGGGTTAAAAGGAACATTTTGTTAATAAATTAATCGCTTGATAACATTTAAAATTAGTGCTACAATATGTAAAGTTGAATAGATGGAGTAAATAACTCACATATTATAAAGGGTTATCATTTCAGATTGATGCCTTTTCTAATATGTGAATTTTTTTTACGTGTTAGAAAAATGAGTAGCATATTAAAATTAATTATTTGGAGGTTTACAATGGAAACAGGAACAGTTAAATGGTTTAATGCAGAAAAAGGGTTTGGATTTATCGAAGTAGAAGGTGGAAGCGACGTATTCGTTCACTTCTCTGCAATTACTGGTGATGGATTCAAATCTTTAGATGAAGGACAACGTGTTCAATTCAAAGTTGTTCAAGGAAATCGTGGTCCTCAAGCTGAAGAAGTAGTTAAATTATAATGAGGAAAAAAGCTACCTGCCAAACAGGTAGCTTTTTTTTAAAGATAACCATTAAATCATTTAGTAATAACCATGAAGATTGATAATTGACAATGATATAAAAAGATATTTATGCTATAATAATATTTTAATTATAATAACAGAGGCAGGAAATAGAGTGATTACGTTAACAAATGTAAGCTTAAGATACGGGGAACGAAAACTTTTTGATGAAGTGAATTTGAAATTCACCCCTGGAAATTGCTATGGTGTGATAGGAGCAAATGGAGCTGGTAAGAGTACCTTCTTAAATGTTTTATCTGGTCAAATCGAATCGAATACAGGAGAAGTGACGATTCCAGATGGCGTTAGGATATCTGTCTTAAAGCAGGACCATTATCAATACGACGAAAATCAGGTATTAGAGACAGTAATCATGGGTAATGAAAGACTTCATGAAATTATCTTAGAAAAAGAACAAATTTATGCAAAAGCAGAATTTACAGATGAGGATGGAATGAAGGCTTCAGAGCTAGAGTATGAATTCGGAGAACTAAACGGTTGGGAAGCAGAATCGGAAGCTTCTACCCTTCTTCAAGGATTAGGCATAGGTACAGAGCTACATGAAAAAAAATTAGCAGATCTTCAAGGCGCCGAAAAGGTAAAGGTGCTTCTTGCACAAGCTTTATTTGGAAAGCCAGGTATTCTTATTCTTGATGAACCAACCAACCACCTAGATATTAAGTCTGTAAGCTGGCTAGAGGAATTTTTAATAGAATTTGAAGGTACCGTAATCGTCGTGTCTCATGATAGACACTTCTTAAATAAAGTTTGTACGCACATAGCGGATGTAGACTATGGAAAAATCAAGCTATACGTTGGTAACTATGATTTTTGGTATGAGTCCAGTCAATTAGCCATTCAAATGATGAAGGATCAAAACAAGAAAAAAGAAGAAAAAGCAAAGCAACTACAGGAATTTATTGCAAGGTTTAGTGCAAATGCTTCTAAATCGAAACAAGCTACTTCACGGAAAAAAATGCTAGAAAAAATCTCCCTAGACGATATTCAACCATCAAATAGGAAATATCCTTATGTAGGCTTTAAACCAGAAAGAGAAGTAGGAAATGACATATTAACTGTCAAAGATCTCAGCATTACCATAGATGGTGAGAACGTTCTAAATAACATTAATTTTACAGTATCTAAAGAAGATAAAATTGCCTTTGTTGCAGACAATGAATTAGTTATTAGCACCTTATTCAAAATACTAACAGGAGAATTAGAGCCTGATAGCGGACAATATAAATGGGGTATTACCATTACAAAAGCCTATTTCCCGAAGGATAATACGAAATTCTTTAATAATAATGATCTGAATCTGGTAGATTGGCTACGTCAGTATTCTGATGAAAAATCCGAAAGCTATTTACGTGGCTTCTTGGGTAGAATGCTTTTTTCAGGAGAAGAAGCATTAAAACAGATAAATGTTTTATCAGGAGGAGAAAGGGTAAGATGTATGCTATCGAAAATGATGCTAAGTAATGCAAACGTACTAATCCTAGATCAACCAACAAATCATTTGGATCTTGAATCCATAACTGCATTAAATAACGGGTTGAAAGATTATAAAAGTAACATTTTATTTACATCCCACGATCACCAGTTTATTCAAACAATAGCAAATAGAATTATTGAAATAACGCCCGATGGTATGATCGATAAGAGGATGAGCTATGATGAATATCTAAACAGCAAGAATGCTTAGCTACTAAATAATAACGAATGAAAAAAACTGCCTGTTATGGGTAGTTTTCTTTAATAGAAAGGGAAGTATACTCGTTGATATTAGGTGGAAACTTAAATATGTATCAACTCTCCCATCAAATGTTACATACCAAAAGAGGAGAAAAATAAGATAAAGAAAGTGGTGTTATTTTTGTCTGACTTTATAGAATTAGGAATTAGACCCCAAGTAATACAAAGTCTCAAGACCAACGGAATTATGAAGCCGACTCCAATTCAAGAAAAAACAATTCCCATTCTTCTTTCAGGGAAAGATGTGATAGCTCAAGCACAGACAGGAACAGGGAAGACGTTAGCTTTTATACTTCCGATTTTGGAAAGAATTGATCCGAATAAAGCCTCTATTCAAGCATTAATTATCACACCAACAAGAGAGTTAGCCTTACAAATTACAAATGAAACGAAAAAGATGATAAGCAATTTAGACGATGTACACGTACTTGCTGTATACGGAGGTCAAGACGTTGAAAAACAAATGAAGAAACTAAAAGGGAATGTCCATATTGTTATTGGTACACCAGGGAGGCTATTGGATCACTTGCGACGTGGTACAATGAAGCTTAATGATGCATCTATGCTTGTTTTAGATGAAGCGGATCAGTTGTTACATATGGGATTTTTGCCAGAAGTAGAACAGGTAATTCAAAAAACACCAATGAATAAACAAACTATGTTGTTTTCAGCAACCATGCCAAAGCCAATTCGCACCCTTGCCAACCGTTATATGCGAAACCCAGAAGATATACGTATAAGTATACCGCAAGTTACGTTAGATGAAATTAAACAAATCGTCGTAGAAACCACAGATCGAGCAAAAGAAGCAACGTTATGTAGTCTTATTGATCAATATCGCCCATATCTAGCAATCAT
>JAENYW010000154.1 GCA_016841555.1 Tepidibacillus decaturensis | reverse complement strand
AAAAGTCACATAGTGACTTTTTTTAAAATCCCAATATTTTCTTTGCTTTATGAAAAAAGCCTTTTTTCTGCTGCAAATTCATTAATGGAACGGAATCACCCAATATTCTTCGACCAATATTACGAAAAGCAAGTCCAACTAATGTATTTGGATTTAATGCTACTGGCTCTCCGTGATTAGATGCCTTAATTACTTCCTCACCATCTGGTATAATCCCCATTAAATCAATCGCTAAAATAGAAACGATTTCATCTACATCTAACATATCTCCATTTCTCATCATATGCACCTTTATCCGATTAATAATCAGCTTTGGTGAATCAATATGCTTTTCCGCTTCAAGCAAGCCAATAATTCGATCAGCATCTCGAACAGCAGATATTTCTGGCGTCGTAACTATGATTGCATGATCAGCACCTGCCACTGCATTTTTAAATCCCTGTTCTATTCCCGCTGGACAATCGATAAGAACATAGTCAAAATCCTCTTTTAGATCTTCAATGACTTTTTTCATCTGTTCTGGCTGAATAGCATCTTTATCCTTTGTCTGAGCTGCCGGTAATAGAAACAACGCATCATCAAAACGTTTATCTTTAATTAAAGCTTGTTTTAGACGGCAGTTACCTTCAATCACATCTACAAGATCATAAATAATACGATGCTCTAAACCCATCACTACATCTAAATTTCTTAACCCTATATCCGTATCTACTAAACAAACCTTTTTCCCAGATAGAGATAATACCGTTCCTAGATTAGCAGTAGTTGTCGTTTTCCCTACCCCGCCTTTACCAGAAGTGATGACGATTGCTTCTCCCATATTTCGTCCCCCTTAAGTAAAAATATCAAGTCCTTTTTTGATCATTGAAAAATGATGGATGGATTCTAAAATAATTTGTTTGTCTTGTACATATGCAAACTGATGCCTGTTTTCTTTTTTATTACCATCTTCAGATGGATAACTAATGATATTTGCAATCCTTAATTGAGTAGGTTCCATTATCGATGCAACAATCACAGCATCTTCATTCCCATCAAAACCTGCATGAACGATGCCACGCAAAGCACCTAAAACGTAAACATCACCTGTTGCTAATAAATGACCCCCAGGATTAATATCTCCAACAAAAAGAATATTCCCTTCAAATTGATGCATTTGTCCAGACCGTATTGTAGTATTGACCACCTGTACTTTATCTTTCTCTTTTTCTTTTTCATTTGATAATTCAACTTCATTATCAATAGCATGTATCAATAGATTACCCTTTGATTTAAATGCATCCTTCAAGTTTTTCTCTTGGGTGGAAGTAAGCTTACGATACCCTGTTTTAATTGTAACCCTCATTAATGGACCTGTTAATATTCCATGATGGCTATTTTCTAATTTATCTTTTAATTCTTCTAGTATTTCCTTAAAAGTACATTCGTCATTTAATAGAAATACTAATCCATCCTTCGTTCCTTTAATGTGTATATTTTCTTTGATTGGCATTGTTCAAAAAACACCCCATTTTTTACAATTCGCCAACATCCTGCAAATTCCTTCTTTTATCTACATTCTTATCTGTAAATCTAATCCTCATGATAAATTTCTAAATAAGCTTCAATAATTTCCTTGGCAATTGGACCTGCAGTTGCTCCTCCGGTACCACCATATGGAATGATAATCGCAAAGGCAATTTCCGGATCTTCATAAGGAGCATAGCCAATAAATACTGCATGATCATCTTTATCTCTTATTCCAGATTGAGCAGTACCTGTCTTTGCTGCCACTTCAATTGGAAGACCTGTTAACGGATAATAAGCAGTACCTCCCAGTTGGGTAACCATATGCATACCCTCTTGAACTGCCTTTAGATTTTTTAACGACACCTCTGCTTTATTTAATACTTTTGGTTCATGATGATATATTATTTTTCCACTTATTCCTGTCACACTGCCTTCTTCAATAGCTTGGACTAAATAAGGCTCCATTCGATACCCATTATTAGCAATTGTACTCACATACTGTGCCAATTGCATGGCAGTAAATGTGTCATGCTGACCGATGGAATGCTGAACATAGTTCATTGCTGATGAAATATTTCCTGGGAGTTCTTCAAGAAGGTCAACTCCTGTTTTTTCCCCTAATCCAAACATGCGATCATAATATCTCATTTTTTCCATCGTTTCATTTATTCCAAACTGTTTGCGCATTCTTAAAGCAATTTCCGCCATAAAGATATTACTAGACTTTTGTAACGCCTTTTGGAGTGTCAAGGTACCATATACATGATTCCCATAATTTTTCATATAAATAGGATCACCGTTAGCTTTACGATCGTATTGAATTCTTCCAGTATCATTAATAACCGTATTTATTGTTATAATATCCTCTTCTAATCCAACAAGAACAGTTAAAGGCTTTGCTGTAGATCCAATTGGATAGCGGCCACTAATAGTACCATTTGTTTCATAAGGCATGATATAATTCGTATACAATTCTTGCGTTATCGTACCATTAAACCAATTGGGATCGAAGCGAGGGTAGTTTGCCATAGCTAATACTGCACCCGTTTTGGGATTAAGTACAACCGCCATCCCCTTTTCCACATCTACCATAGGTTTAACAGGCCTATTTTTTATTTCTGTAATTTTCTCTTCTAGCGCTTTTTCAACTCTTTCTTGAAATTCTTTATCAATTGTCAAAATGATATTATTTCCTGAAATAGGATTTGAAAATGCCTTCTGTGCTATTTTTTCATAATCACTGTTAACCTCTACAATATATTCCCCATCCTTTCCATGTAAAACCGATTCATATTGCTTTTCAAGTCCGTAACGCCCCACTCTATCTGTCAATTTATAACCTAATGCTTGATAATAGGTCAGCTCATCATTTGGAATACTTCTTGAATATCCAAGTACCTGAGCCATAAAATCATTATAAATATAATTTCTCATTTGATCAGGTATTACCTCTACTCCTGGTACAGTTGATTTATGTTCTTCAATATAGGCTCTTATTTTATCATCTACATCTACCTTGATAATTCTTGGAATATATTTAGAGGCTCTATAACCCGGGCCAACATCCATACTATTTAATACATCTTTTTTTACTTTCAACTTATCATCCTCTGATTTTGCTAAAATCTCTGCTAAAATATCAGCGATTTGTTCAAAATCTTGCACCCGTTCCTCTTGAATTTGAAATGTAATGGTCCATACCGTTTTATTATTAACTAATACTTCATGGCTTGCATCTTTAATAAGACCCCTTGGAGCAGTAAAAGGAATCGTTTTTGTACGATTACTCGCAGCCAATTCCTTATACTCTTCTCCTTCCACCAATTGAACAAAAGCTAAACGAATAATAATACTAGCAAATAGCATAAATACTAGAAAAAATAATAAATTGATTCTACTGATGGAAATTGGTTTCTTTTCCTTTACTTTTCTCATGCTGTTCACCCCGAATCATTACTCATTACTATTTTCAATTAATAATCGAGAAAGCGGGAAAATGAATATTGCAAATAATAAATTTAGGATTGTAGAAGGAATAATCATATGAGTTAATGCAACCTCTATTGGTAATTGAATTAATTGATACAGTCGAAGCATGCTAAACAAATAAAATTCAAATGCAAACTGCCCAATGAACTGAATAATAATATAGAGAGAAAAGGTTGGGTGAAAAAATTGAATAAACCATCCACCAAAATATCCAATCCCAGCCATCCCAATCATATATAGCCCTATAACACGGCCAAATATAATATCATATAGTAGCCCAAATAGAAGGCCCCAAATTAGCGCTTGTTTTTTTCCAAGATATATAGAAATTAAAATGATAATCCCTAAAACAAAATGAGGATAGATGGATATAGAGGAACCATAATAATCGGTATTCATGTATTGAAAAACCGTTCCTTCCAAAAGAAACATACTGAAGAGAATACCTATTATCCATTTATTATTCACTGTCCTCCTCCTTCTCTGAGGTAGACTGATTGTTAGCCTTCATTACAACAAAAACTTCATCAATATGGTATAAATCTGCTGCTGGTGTAATATATACTGTTTTTGTTAGTCCTCCGTTTTCCTCTTCTTCAATTCGTATAATTGCTCCTATAACTAAACCTGTTGGAAATACTTCCCCTAAATTTGAAGTAGTAACTAGTTGCCCTGGTTTTATATGCGCTTCCAGACTAATTTTAGTAACACTTAGTTCATTATTTATTTTATCATACCCTTCTACTACCCCATAAGTTATTGGATCACTTTGAATTAATGCAAATATAAAACTGCTACGATCAGTATCCGTGATTAATTGGACATTGGAAGAAAAACTTGAAACACTATAAATTTTTCCAATAAGTCCTTGTGTGGTAATGACCGCCATATCCTTTTTAATACCGTCCTTAGCTCCTTTATCAATAACCAACATATTATTCCAACGGTCTGGGGATCTAGCAATTACTTTACTTACCTGAAGAGTATATAGACCGTTATTTTCTTTATAATCTAGCATCTCTTTTAAACGTTTGTTTTCTTCCTTTAGTTGATTTAATTCTGATACCACTTGAGAATATTGATGAAGGCTATATTTTACCGCCTTATTTTCCTCAAAGAGAATGGTGAAATCCTTTACATCTTTAAAGAAACCCGCTACAGCACTAGCGGGTCTATATACAAATCCTTGCATCCAAGCTACGGTATCCTTAACCAGCTTCTCCGGCCAAGTTAATTCTTGATGATCAATGGTAATTCCCATAACAATAACAAGGAGAATTAAACTGAATAAAATAATAATAAGCTGTTTATTTTGGAATATTTTAGAAAACAATAGAAACACCTACACTTTTGTCTTTAAAACCATTTTTTAGCTTTTTAGATATCGTTTCGATTTATCTCTAAATAGATCTATATGTTGAAGTGATTTTCCTGTTCCAATTGCTACACAGTCTAATGGATTTTCCGCAACATGAACTGGCATACCAGTTTCATTGCTTATTAAACGATCAAGATTACGCAATAGCGCTCCACCACCAGTTAATACAATACCGCGGTCCATAATATCTGCCGCTAATTCTGGTGGTGTTTTTTCTAAAGTAATTTTCACAGCATTTATAATCGTATTTACGGTATCCGCTAAGGCTTCAGCAATCTCTGTAGAGGAAACAGGAATTGTTTTAGGTAGCCCTGTTACAAGGTCTCTACCTCTCATCTCCATTTGTTCTTCTTTCTCTGGAGCAATAGCAGAACCAATTTCTATTTTTAATTGTTCTGATGTTCTTTCGCCAATCATAAGATTATATTTCCTTTTTACATAGTGGATAACCGCTTCATCCATTTCATCTCCAGCAATTCTTATCGAGCGACTACTTACAATTCCACCTAAAGAAATAACTGCAACCTCCGTTGTGCCACCTCCAATATCTACTACCATACTACCTGTCGGTTCCCATACAGGAAGGTTTGCACCTATCGCAGCTGCTAGAGGCTCTTCAATTGTATTTGCATCTTTTGCCCCTGCTGCTTTTGCTGCATCAATTACTGCTCTTTTCTCTACCTCTGTTATTCCAGATGGAACGCAAACCATAATAAAGGGTCTTTTAGGTATAATACCACGATTCTTTATTGTTTTATTAATAAAATAACGAATCATTGTTGAAGTTGTTTCAAAATCTGCAATAACGCCATCCTTCATTGGTCTTTTAGCAATAATACTTCCTGGAGTTCTTCCAATCATTTGCTTTGCAGCTTCTCCTACTGCTTTTATTTCACCAGTATCATTATTAATCGCCACAACGGACGGTTCTCTTAATAAGATCCCTTTTCCTTTCAAATAAACTAATGTATTTGCAGTTCCTAGATCAATTCCTATATAACGAGTAAATCCACCTAACATAATATGTTTCTCCCTTCGTGCGTATATGATGCGATAGATGCTACAATAATGCTTTACATCTTGTTATTACTACTTATCAACATATTATTATACTACATTCTGTTAATTTATATTGCGTTTTATTTTATCCAAATAAACCCTTTTCCTTTAAGGAAATATACCTCATATCCCCAATAATAACATGGTCAAGTACATCAATCCCCAAAATTTTTCCTGCTTCCACTAGTCTTTTTGTAACTTCTATATCTTCATGACTTGGCGTTGGATCTCCACTAGGATGATTATGTGCTACAATAATGGCTGAAACACTCCTCTTGATCGCTGGTTTAAATACCTCTCGGGGGTGAACGATGGAAGAATTTAATGTACCTCTGCTTATCTCTTCCTTCCCAATGATATTGTTCTTCGTATCTAATAGAAGGATAAGAAAACGCTCCTGCTTTAAATACCTCATATCCTCCATTAAATAATCGGAAACGTCTTTTGGGGAACGTATCTGTATTTTCTCTAGAGGAGAATGTCTTACAATTCTCTTTCCAAGTTCAATTGCAGCCTTAATCTGAATTGCCTTTGCTGGACCTATTCCTTTAATCTTAGTTAATTCTTCTATCGTCACATCATATAAGGCTTGTATGCTTTTCATTTCTGATAAAATTTTGTTCGCCAATTGAACTACAGATTCCTTAGCGCTTCCTGTTCTAAGCAAAATAGCTAATAGATCAGCATTACTTAAATTCTCTGCTCCATATTGAATCATTCTCTCTCTAGGTCGTTCTGCTGCTGGAATATCCTTTATCATAATTTGCTTCATCTGCTCCATTTCCATACCCCTCCTAATTACACCCAAACCAGAAGAAGCCACAGATGATGATAACATTGCTTTTGGGATGTATCTATTTTTTCACTAGATCTACTTTATGACATCTATACCCAAGGTTTTTAACATGGAATGGAGTAAAAAGAGCGGTAATCCGACAACATTAAAATAATCCCCTACCATCTTTTCGATAAAAATTGCTCCTATTCCTTGTATACCATATGCCCCTGCTTTATCCAATGGTTCCTTTGTCCCAATATAAGCATCTATATCTGTATCTGTTAAAGGAGCCATAACCACCTTCGTCATTTCATGAGAGGCAAGAGTTTTCCCTGTTTTGGTATCAATTACCGCTACACCGCTGAAAACTTGATGTTCTTTTCCTTGGATTTTTTTCAGCATTTGGAACGCTTCAGCTTCGTCCCTTGGTTTTCCTAAAATCTGATTATCTAATACAACAATTGTATCTGCACCAATGACAATTCCCTCTTGATAATGATAAGAAATATCCTTTGCTTTCATTAGAGCAAGCTGTTCAACCACTTGAGATGGTAAGTAATTAGGGTCGATTTCTTCGTCTAGCGTACTTGGATGAATCGTAAAAGAAATCCCTAGCATCTCTAACAGATCTTTTCGTCTTGGTGAGGCAGAAGCAAGAATAATTTTTTCCATCATATCACCTATATTCTTCGATATATCCAAAATGCAAGCAGTAATCCAAGAACGCTTGCTAGGTTTAGTTTAACCTGAACAAAGAAATCATACTTCAAAATATTAAAATCCGCCTTTGGCTCCCATATAATCTGCTGAGATTTGTTTAAAAATGGAATCCAGCTGGAGA
>JAENYW010000153.1:5889-7574 GCA_016841555.1 Tepidibacillus decaturensis | reverse complement strand
TTACCTTTGGTAGTGTATTAGAAAATGTGGTAATGGATGAAAAACGCAATCTAGATTTTGATAGTGGAGAATTAACGGAAAATACCCGTGCGGCTTACCCGCTTCATTATATTCCTGGAGCTGTCATACCAAGCACAGCAGGTCACCCAGAAACAATTATTTTCTTAACTGCAGATGCTTTTGGAGTTTTGCCTCCGATTTCTAGATTATCAGAGGAGCAAGCAATGTATCATTTCTTATCTGGTTATACTAGTAAATTAGCTGGAACAGAGCGAGGAGTTACAGAACCAGAAGCAACTTTTTCAACCTGCTTTGGTGAACCATTCCTACCACTACCACCAACCAAATATGCTGAAATGCTCGGTGAAAAAATTACAAAGCATCAGGCTAGAGTCTATCTTGTTAATACTGGTTGGTCAGGTGGACCATACGGTGTAGGAAGTAGAATGAAAATTGCTTATACCAGATCAATGGTTACAGCAGCTATCAATGGTTCCATTGAACAGACGACTTTTATAAAGGATCCAATTTTCAGTTTAGATATACCTACCCATATCGATCATGTTCCCGATGAAGTGCTTCAACCTAAAAATACATGGGAGAATAAAGAAAACTATGATCATCAAGCAAATGCTTTAGCAAAGCTTTTCGTTGAGAACTTCGAAAAATTCTCAGATGTTTCTGAGAAAATTAAATCAGCAGCCCCCACACTTAAATAATAGCTATACATCTCCTTAAGGTGCTCGAAAGAGCATCTTTTTTTTATAAAATATTTTTGTTATAACTTATCGTGAATTGGTGATAGTAACTTAAAAGGGGTGAAAAAAATGCCAGAAAATCGCCAACAAGAAGGTGGAATAGCAAAAAATACTACTGAACGTGGTCGTACAAAAGATGTGACAGCAAATAACGATCAAAGTCGCAATAGAGGGAATCAAAGGAAATATCGCAAATAAGTAATATAACAATGTTTCGATATAAGAGAACTCTTAAACAAAAAGAAGTGACATACATGAATATGTAGTATCAAAAATACAAATTCATGAAAAAAGCAGCTTTTCTTCACAGAAAGCTGTTTTTAATTATTTTCTATGAATTTTTCAAAGCCTAATAGGAATTCCTCTGCAATTTTTATTTCATTTTCATTTAATTCACCTGACTCTATTAGGTTTGTCATATCATTTTTTACTAATAAGAAATTTCCTTTCCCATTTATTGAATAAGCTAAATGTCCGCTTATTGTTTCTGTATAATCTGGAACTAATGTAAGTGTTTTAATTAATGTTATTTTATTTTCTGAATAAAATTTTTCTATTAATGCCGAATAACTTTCTGCTCCTGCCCCATCGACATTTTTGCTTAATTTTATTATATTCATTATATTTTCATCACTGTAACCATTTATACTACTAATCCATTCTATTACTTGTTCAGGATATAAGTTAGTAACATCAGTAAATTTTCCCCAGTTTATATAGGGTAATGATGCTAAAATATTACTATTATCTTTCTCATCCCTATTCTTTTTCTGATATAAATCATAGACAAGGACCTCTAACACGTTATTTCCCATCAAATCACCTATTCGTGATCTTAAATACGTGTTCTCTGTCATTAAATATTCCCTTTTTTTAGCTTCTGTTCTTATTCTTTCTTCTAATTGACTGGTTGTAGCTTTAAGCGTT
>JAENYW010000153.1:0-5879 GCA_016841555.1 Tepidibacillus decaturensis | reverse complement strand
AACTCTCTACAATTAAAATTGAGATTAAAACGAAAATAATAAATTGATATTTTTTCATGAGATTCCACCACCACAAAAAATGAAGTCTACTCTGATTGGATTATTTGATTTTCTGTACCATCTGTATTTGATGGCTGCTGTTGAACATATTGATTAATCTTATTAACAATATAAGCAATGACAAGGAAAGTTAATCCAGTAAACGTCCATCCTAATATTTTCATGATCATTAAAACATGATCAAAGCCTTCTACACCATATATTTGAATCAACCATGCTTTTGTACCAGCCTGGATAAAATCTCTTAAGGCAAAAAAGAAGGTTAAATAATAAAAATATGGATTTAGCTCCTTTTTCGTGTACAGTTTATAGCTATTTTCACGCGGAAAACCACTAATATAGGCATAATCGATGAAAAAATAGAGTGCCATAGGTCGTTTTAATAAAATGGTAATAATCCAAAAAACAATCATACCCATATTATAATAAACACCATTCCAAAGCATTTCTTCTGCTGTATGTACGATCAAATCCATTGCTGTACTAATGAATAAAGTAGATAATATAAAAACCCCAGTTACATTAAATTGTTTTTCTTTCAGAAAATTAACGATCGTGTAAATAAATCCAGGCACAGTAGAGAAGAGCATTGCATAATAGTCTCCTAATATATCTCTTCCAAACTTCCAGATTACTAGAGGAATCAAAATATAAAACAAAATTTCATAAAAGGATCTTTTTTTCATACTTTCCTCCTATCACAATATCTTTATTAACTCTATCGGGTTAGATATAATTTTATCGGCTCCACTTTCTTTCAATTCTTCTACATCTCGATAGCCCCAAGCTACTCCAACTGCGCACATTCCTGCTTCCTTTGCTGTTTTCATATCTATTCCTGTATCTCCCACAAAAATTATTTTATTGGGAGAAATACCTAGCTTTTCACTAATATAAATCGCTCCAGCTGGGTCTGGTTTTCTAGGTATTCCTTCTTTAAAGCCTAGCACCTCGTTAAAATCCCATTTCACAAATAATTCCGATACGATGATATTTGTTAGTTCATCAACCTTGTTCGAAAAAACAGCTAATTTAAGCTTTCTCCCCTTTAATTCATCAAGTAATTGCTCAATTCCTTCATATGGGGACGTCTTATCTAAGCAGTGTTTACCATATTCTTCTACCATTTCCCCTAAAAACTTACCTACAGCCTGTTCATTCCTATTATCCTTTGGCAGTGCTTTATATACTAAGTTTTTTATTCCTTCCCCAATAAAAAACTTATACTCCTTTACATCGTATTGCGGTAAATCATAACGTAATAGCACTTGATTCATAGCATTGGCAATATCTGGTAAAGAATCAACCAATGTCCCATCCAAGTCAAAAATAATGGCTTCGTATTTCACGCTCTCTTCCTTCCCTTCCTATTATAGCTGTAATAGAACGAACGTCTTAATTAACGCAAAATATTCTCTAATCGCATAATTGATTAATAAATAAAAAGGCGTTTCTGCCTTTAAACCATATGCTTCATAGCCCAGTTTATTAGCAATATATTTTGCTCGATCTTAGTGAACATCACTGGTTATAATAATCACCTTATAGCTTTGTATGGTATCCATTTCATCTAATAACTGCTTAGAGAAGAGAAGATTTTCGATGCTACTTGTTGATTTTTCCTCCAATATTATCCTATCTTCTGCAATGCCATTTCTAATAAGGTACTTTTTCATCGCTGCTGCTTCAGAAATGGTCTCCCCTATTCCTTGACCACCAGAAACAATAACTGTTACATGGGGGTTCTTTTTTAAAAACTCAACACCCTTATCTAATCGCTTCGTTAGAGTCAAAGACGGAACCTCTCCTTGCAAGCCTGCTCCTAATACAATCGCATAATCCACATGAACAGTTTCATCTGATTTCACTGATAAAATTAATCCTTGAACAAAAAGAAAAGAAACGAACCCTACCAGAAACAGGTTCATAAATATTTTTTTTACACTTGCTACTTCTTTATTATAACGGTTATCCTTCTCTAGAACGTTTAGCAATCCCCAAGCAACAAAAAAGACACCTATTAACCCTACAAACGTTGTTCCAAAGGTAATACCAAATACAAAAAAAGCGATGAATAAATAAATTACTAATATTAAAGTTCCTAGTCTCATCATATATATCATACCTTAGCTTATTTATTTCATTTTATATTGTATCAAAAATTCCCTTTATCTCGTCTCAGAAATAAATTGAAACTTTAAAAAGTAAACATAGTCATTCTCTAACAGCTCTTCTATCGCTTCTTGATCCTTTTCAAATACAGTATCTCTTACACTGGAGATTCCTCCTTTTGCGCCTGTTATCACTGCAAGTATGATTGGTTCCTCTAAGTGAATAGGACTATTTGTTAGATTTCCCCAGGTTACAACATACCCTTCTTTAGGTTGACTTATTATTTGCGACACCGTACTGGTTGATCCTTTACTATCGCTTACAGATAATACCCATTTTTCATCACTATTTATCGTATGATGCAGGGAAAACAGTAACTTTCCTTCATCTTTTCCATTTATAAAGGTACTTCCAGCAAAAAGCTTTTTCTGAAACTCTCCATCTTTATAATAATCCACCCAAACATCAAATTTCATTTTTTCTTCTGTATTTGCTTCATAATCTACAAAATAATTAAATAAAAAATATCTACTTGCGCCGACCATATTTAATAACTTTTCTTCACTGGCAAATAAATCTACATCTCTTATTTCACCAATTACTTTCTTCTCTGAATTTTCCTTAATAATATTTTCCTCGTCGTTTGTACAGCTAGTAACAGTAACAAGAAATAGGATTGATGGTATTAATAATAAAAAAATTTTCATATTATTTATTCGTATTTTTTCCATAAAGAAACCGCCTTTCTTTAGAGTAATGTTACTCTTATCGATCTTTTTTTAAGATAACTGGCGTTCCTGAAGCAACAAGCATAATCATATTATATTGTCCAAATATTTCATAATCTATCTTCCCAGAAATAATTGTGTTGGCACCAAGCTCTTTAGCCTTTAATTTTAACTGATGAACCGCCATGTTTTTTCCTTCTTTTAACTTAAATTCAAATGAACTTCCTCTAGTTCCTAAAAAGTCAGAAAAGGCTCCTTCAAATTCAGAAAATATACCAGCCCCCAATACAACTTCACTTGTGATAAGATCAAAATATCTTTCTATCTCGTCTCCCTCTAATAGGTTACTTGAAATAAATAAAATTTCTTTTAATCCTTCTAATTGTTTTTCATTTTCCTCTCTCTTTTTTTCCTTCTCTTTTCTTTCTTTTCCTTCATAAATTTCTTTACGGCATTTATTACATAAAACTTTGTAACTAAATAATTCCTCTGAATTATCTGGATTTAAATCTAAAAAACCTAATTTCGTTCCACATCTTTCACAAATCTTTACCAATATGTTTCACTCTCCCGTACATAAAATACTATCATAGGGCTTCATTAAGCATTACCATATGGATATGGTCCTCCCATTCTCCATTAATTTTTAAATATTTTTTTGCCAGTCCCTCATGATAGAATCCTAGCTTTTCTACAACTCTTAATGAACGTTTGTTTTTGGGCATAATATTTGCCTCAATCCGATGTAGCTTCAGCTCATTGAAGCCATATTGGATGACCTTCTCTATTGCTTCTGTCATATATCCCTTGTTTATTTCATCTTTATCTAATCTATAGCCTAAAAAGCAAGATAGAAAGCCTCCTCTAATGATGTTGTTTAAGGAGATAAAACCAATAATTTTGTTTAATTCCTTATCCTCTTTTTTAAAAATCCACACCTTAAACATGGAACCATTCGTTATATGCTCTAACTCCTTTTTAAGCTGTTGATCATGATAGTCTAATGTATAAAAGTCGTCATTCCCAATCGGCTCCCATTCCTTCATAAACTCCTTATTTCTTGTAACATAATCCAGTACACGCTTTGCATAGGTTTCGTCAATCACCTTTAATAGCAAACGCTCCGTTTCTAGTGTGCTGTGTTCTAAATTTTTCGTTGCTGTCATTTATTCCTCTCCCTTATCACGCTTAAACGGACTTTCCAGCAAGGTTATTTCATTCTTTTTAGGGTTAAGCTGCACTCGACCACCTAGGGGTAAAATTGCTTTTGGATCGGTATGCCCAAAATCCATGTCTACAACAATAGGAATATTATGGATACTAAATTCCTCTCTTACAATGCTTAAAATAATCTCATTAAGCCTTTCCTTCTCTGCTGTTGTATAATCCTTTGCTCTACCAAAAATAATCCCTGTTATTTTATGCAAAATTCCTTGCATACCATAATTTCGTAGCATATAGCCAACTTGATCAGGGGATGGCTTTTCCTCTGAGGTTTCAAAAACCAATATCTTATTATTCCAAAAGGTCTTATCTGGCCAATAATCCGTACCTTTGAGAAACTCTAGTACTTCAATATTCCCTCCCCATAGGAATCCTTCTACGCTTTCTCTTCCCTGTAGGAAGCTCCATCCTTTTTCATTAGGATAAAACTCCTTACATTCTCCTAATGTCTCTTTATTCCCCCAATCCTTATAGCCATTTGTCCATTTTGGAAAGGGTCGATAGGAATAGGGAAAATCATCACTGAATAATATCGCCTTTACATGCTCCGTAAATTCTTCAGGAAGATGCTTGGTTTGTGCCAGCCCTGCCATGACAGAAGGTCCGTAAAAGGTGACCATGCCAAGATAGCTTAAATAGGATAAAAAGGTGGTTGCATCAGAGAATCCCATAATAAATTTAGGGTTATCTAGGATTGCTTTCGTATCGAGGTAAGGTAAAATTCGAACGGATTCATATCCACCTATTGAGGTTATAATTCCATCAATACGATTATCCTTGAAGCATTCATTTATATCTTCTGCTCGTAATTGAGGATTTTTGTATAATTCATCTGGAGACATTCTTGCAGTTGGCATTTCAATAATTTCAAAGCCAAATACTTCTCTAAGATTACGAAGTCCTAATTCATAGATATCTGGAAATAGATATGGTACACCACTAGAAGGAGAAATAATAGCTATTCTTGAACCAGGACCAATTCTTTTTGGTTTAATCATTTGAAATCACTTCCTTATTTCTATTTATCTCTTGCTTGCATGCCTTAAGCAGGATAGATTCCCCCTTAAAATGAAGTTCCTTATCTTTCTCAGTAGAAATATTGAAGTGATTCTTAATCACTTCATCCGCATTTATCATCATATCCTCCAAAGCTTCCTTTTTCTTTTCAGGTACATTCATTCGAGCACACCATTCTTCAAAATCAAACACCTTATCAAAAATCATCATCAATTCTATCTTAAAGCCTTGCTTCTCTACGAAGGCGATCCACTCTGTTTTTTTCCAGGCACGATAATGACTGGGGTCTCTCTTTTTTTCGATAGTATTATAGAATTCATCAAGCTGCTTAACCTCTGGAGCAACATTATCAATTAATAATAATGCCCCATTATTCTTTAACACACGGTAAGCTTCCTTTATAAAAGCTTTAACATCAGGAAAATGATGCGCTGCTATTCTACAGGTAACGATGTCAAAGGTACCATCATCGAACGGTAATAATTCTGCGTCACCTTGCACAAAATCAACATTAGTGTGTCCATTATTTTTAATAAATTTTTCCGCAGAGGCTAGCATTTTAGATGTAAGGTCATAAGCAACTACTTTTTCGACTCGTGGTGCGAATACATTTGCGACATGTCCCCCACCTGTTGCAATATCAAGCAGAAGATGTTTTTCGTTCGCTCCTGATACTTCTAATATTTTTTCTAAATCTTTTCCCTTCGCATGGATCTTGCTTGAAACATAGAGGTTTGC
>JAENYW010000152.1 GCA_016841555.1 Tepidibacillus decaturensis | reverse complement strand
ATGGTCTATTATTTGGTTCATAGCTATCTTCATAAATCGCAAAATCATTTGTTATGGTGTAGTTGATTGTTTTCTCTTGTTCTTGTTCTTCTTCCTCTGTCTGTTTATATGATATTTTTACATAATATAGTCCTGCTGGCAGGTCAAGCTTAAGTGTTTGTTCTTTTTTTATCTGATAGGTAGGATGCTTAGCGTTCACTTGAACAAGCTCCTCTTGAATGAGTTCTACCTGTTCGGATTGCTCTTGTTGATTAACTTCCTGTTGACTTATTTCTTCCTGATTTATTTCTTCTTGATTGACTTCTTCTTGAATCATTTCATCTTGCATTATTTCATCTTGCATAGCTATTTGATCTTCGGCTATTGCAGGTTCATTATCTAGCATTGCTGTTGCCTTCACCTGATTATAAGGAATGACTTCTAGTTGAACATCCCCCTCGATCTGTTGATCTAATAATAAAGCTAATTGAAGCTGTCCTTGATAGGGTAGCTCTATCTGATACCAATCTATGTCCTGACTATCTGATAATTGTGCATGAAGGGTATCCTCTAAAGGAAATATATGAGCAGTAGATGGACTTTGATTCGGTTCATAGCCTTCATATAGAATGGATATAGGAGCAGTTAATGCCTTTGATGCATTAATTCTTCCATACCCCGTCTTATTATCCCAGCCTGTTTTATCAATATCATCAGCAGTAAATTTTATTATATCGATTACTTCATTTGGCGTTAAAGAAGGATACTTATGATATATTAATGCTGCCAATCCTGCTACTTGAGGAGCTGCCATCGATGTCCCTGAATTGTGCATATATTCCCCACCTAGTTTGGTAGTAAATATATCATTTCCAGGTGCAACAACATCGAGCTGCTGGCCATAATTAGAGTAGCTAGCATATCCATCAACCTCATCAACTGCCCCTACAGATAAAACCTGAGGAAATGCTGAAGGATAGTTTAATTCATTCCCCTCGTTTCCTGATGCTGATACAATTAATACGCCATTCTCCTCTGCATACTGAACAGCTTCATACATAAAGGGGGTAAAAATTGGTTCTCCTGATGAAAGTAAAATAATTTTTGCTCCATGATCCACTGCATAGCGAATACCCTGCCCTACGAAATAAGATTCTCCTTCACCCTTCTTATCTAATACCTTTACTGGCATGATTTTTGTTTTCCACGCTACGCCCGTAATACCAATGTTATTATTACCTATTCCTGCGACAATTCCTGCTACATTTGTTCCATGGCCATTATCATCCTGAGGGACAGCTTCCTTGTCTAATAAATTAATACCTTCTATTAGATTTAACATTAAATCTGGATGTGTCAGATCAATTCCCGTATCCAAAATAGCAATAATAATATCACTATCTGTACCCTCATCCCAGCCTGCTTCCATATTTATATTCTGCAAATAATATTGTTCCTCATAATAAGCGTCATTTGGCTTTTGAGAGATATGAAAGGTGAAATTGGGATTCATATATTCGATATTTGGATTATCCTTCCACTCTTTCACCCATTCATTTACATTTATATTCTCTTTTAACTTGATCCTCGTCACTCTTATATCTGGATCCCAATCTAGAATAATGACCTGCTCCTGAATATCCTCTTGATAAGAATCCTTCCATTTAATGATCCATTCACCATTTTTATTGGACTCTTTTTCTTCTTGTAGGGATATATTTTTACTTTGTGTAATGACTGGATTAATCATTAGTACAGAGATAAGCATTACAATCCAAAAGATAATTAATGTTTTCTTCAAAAAATATCCCTCCAAAAAATTGCCTCTTCCTTTTTTTTCAACAAGACACTCTATTCAACACCGTAAGTAGGGGTTGTTTCAATGCTAACGAGTAAATATGGTAATGATTCCTTCCACCTGCTTTATTTCTAGCTTTGGAAAATAGGTTTGTATTTGATCTGCTGCTATAAAGGATTTACCATTCACTATCATCAAACCATCACTTAATCCATTGTATAAGCTTACTTGATCGTTGAATAAACTAATTTCTATTGAACGTAGCTTTGCATTCCAGTATATATTTCCATTAAATGCATGAACGATATCCGTTAATCCAATATAATTCCTATTGTTTACTTGAATCCAATCTTCTCCCTGCCTTGGGAGGTATACCTGATTAGATAGCGTATAAATTGCTGTTTGCAGTTGTTCGATTGGTTCTATCACTTCTATATCTGGTTTAACTCCAATCCCATTCATTTTATTTTTATTTGGTGTAAAATATTCACTAATTGTTAATTTAAGAAATCCGCCATTTTCCAACGGTACTAATTGTTGAACGGTTCCTTTACCATAGGAGTTCGTACCAATGATGGTTGCTTTGTTGTAATCCTTCAAAGCTCCTGTCAAGATTTCTGAAGCACTTGCTGAGCCTCTATCAATCAATACAATAAGCGGCGTGTTCCAAGAGGTTCCTCCTTCAATGCTTAGTACTTCCTCCTGCTGAGTCTTATATTTTACATAGACAATAGGACCTTCATCGATAAAATTCTTTGCAATATCTAATGCTGCTCCTAAATATCCACCTGGATTTCCGCGCAAATCTAATATAAGCTTATCCATTCCTTCTTTTTGTAGCTGGCTGAGACCTTGTTTAAATGGTTCAACCGCTTGGTTACTAAATGTATATAGCTTGATATATCCGATGTCTTGTGTAAGCATATTTGTTGTAGTAAGAGGTAGTTGAATTTGTGCTCGCTCTACGTCAACCTTAAACGTTTCTTCACCACGTAATATCGTAAGATTAACGGTTGTTCCTTCTTCTCCTTTAATTAAGCCTGTAGCCTCTTCTGTTGTTATCTCTTTTATATTTATTCCTTCCACCTCTATAATGATATCCCCAGATTGAAGTCCTGCCTTCTCTGCTGGTGAACCAGAAATAGGCGATTGTACCATGATATATCCATCTTTTTCTTCAATATATATTCCTATTCCTTTATAAGACCCATTAATGCTACTCGTAAAGGACTCATACTCTTCATCTGTAAAATAGGTGGTATAAGGATCGTCTAAGGTATCGATCATCCCATGAATGGCGCCTTCTATTAGCGTATCTGAATCCACATTGCTAATATGATAGCTAGCTATAAGCTCGTATATTTCTTTTATTAAGTTAAACTGCTGTTCAACTTTCGTTATTGCATGTCCTAAATTAGGTAGTGAAAAAAATACGAGTACGGTTAATAAAATAATAGTACCTTTTTTTATTCTATGGATCCATTTATCTTTCATGCTGTGACCTCCTTCGCGTCTCTATCATTCCTTTCGACACAGAGGAAGGCTATTCCTCTTTTTATTTGGTGTTTATAATATTTGGTAACAAAAAAATCACTGAGGTGTTTTCCTCAGTGATTTTTTATAATGAGCAGTTATTGTTATTTTGTTATTCCTAGATTAAACATATCATTAATATTCAAGTTGTTTGCGATAAAGTCCAAAGCTACATTTGGTAGTAAACCGATTAGTACGGTCCCTAAAAAGGTTAATAATATGACCAATTGTAAGCTATAAGCAACGCGTAATGGTGCTTCTGTATGACCAGGTCGCATGTACATCTGTCTAACGATATTGAAGTAATAGAAGTAGGAAATGACGCTAGTTAATAGCATTACTCCTGCCAGCCAATATGCATCTTCTATCAATGCACCAACAAAAATATTGAATTTACCAATAAATCCTGCAGTTATTGGCAGTCCTGCTAAGGACATGAGGAAGAAGGTCATCGCTACGCCAAGTAAAGGACTACGATGATATAATCCTGCAAAGGAACGAATATCCTCTGTTCCAGCATCTTTGTTAACGATTGTAACCACTGTAAATACCCCTATGTTCATTAAGAGGTAAGCCATTAAATAGAAAATAATATTATTTACACTTACAACCGTCAGTGTTGCTAGTGGTACTAGAATATATCCTGCCTGTGCCACACTGGATAAAGCAAGTAATCTTTTTACATTGGTTTGGCGAAGCGCCATTGTATTACCAACGATCATGGTTAGTGCTGCAATGACTGCTAAATAAAGAGCCAATTCATGACTGAAGAAGGTCATTTGTTGATTTGTCTTTGGATCTACAGCAATAACCAACGGTACAAATAGGGTAACGAATATTCGAGTAATAATCGCAAACCCAGCTGCTTTTGAGATAACAGACAGGAATGCAGTGATTGGTGTTGGTGCACCCTCGTAAACATCTGGTGCCCACATATAGTTTGGTACAACGGAAATCTTATAAGCTAATCCAACTAACATCATGAAGGAGCCTAAATAGACATAAAATTTATAGTCTCCATGGTATGCATTTGGTAAGCGGCTTGCCATTTCTATTATATTGGAGGTTCCTGTTAGTCCATATATGTAGGATGCTCCATAAAGGAAGATAGCAGATGATACACCGCCGATTATCACGTATTTATACGCAGCTTCGTTGGATTTCAGATTATTCTTTTTCATTCCTGCCATGATGTAGGATGAAATACTTAGTAATTCCAATCCAATATATAAGGTAATCAAATCAGCCGAGGAAGCCATCATCATAGCCCCTAAAAGAGCCGTTAATAGAAGATAATACATCTCTCCATCATACTTAATCTCTTTTTTATCAATGTAATTGATTGCCATGATGAATACCAATCCAGTTCCGACTAAAAAGATAAGCTTAAAGAGACTACCAAAGCTATCTACACGATAGGTATTATTTAGAAGATACTCAACGCCATTAGGATTATTCAATTGATTCACTGTAAAATAGATAGCAATTATTATCCCTATGACACTTATCCAGCCAAAAACCCTTCGGTCTCCCTTATCATTCATGACTAGATCGGCTACTGTAATGACCGTTGCAATTATAACGATGGTTAACTCTGGTGCAAGTAATCCCCAATTCAAATGTAATAAATCAGTCATCGGTCTACCCTCCTATCCTAGTCAGTAAGGTTTGTAGCGTCGTTTGCAATGGTTCGCTAATGATAGCTGGATAGACACCTATTAGAATGACAAATCCAAGCAGAACCATCATTGGGATCATTTCTGTAGAACGAACATCAACTAAGGATTGTAGCTTTTCTGCTGTAGGTCCAAAGGTAACCTTTAGCGTTGCACGTAATAGATATGCGGTTGTAAAGACAATTCCCAAGGTTCCGATCGCTGCCAATACCGGCATTTTTTCAAATACGCCTAAAAAGGTAAGGAATTCACTAACAAACCCTGACATACCTGGTAGTCCTAATGAAGCTAATGCTCCAGTTAATAGGATTCCGCTTGTAAACGGCATAACTGTTGCCATTCCACCAAGATCGTCCAGCTTGGCTGTATGAATTCGATTGTAAATGACACCGACAATATAGAAGAATAGGGCTGACAGGAATCCATGGGATACCATTTGGAATATCGCTCCTTGGAATCCGAAGGAGTTCATTGCACCTAATCCCATTAATACGATACCCATGTGACTGATACTTGAGTAAACAACCACCATCTTAAAGTCGGTTTGAACAAATGCTAATATTGCACCATACAGTAGATTGATAATCCCTAAAATAACTAATAGCATTGCAAAGCTATGGGTAATTTCAGGGAAGAAGGAATATTCCATTCGGAACAAACCATAAGCCCCAATCTTTAAGAGTACGCCAGAAAGAATCATACTCATTGGAGGTGGTGCTTGGTAATGCACCTTTAAAATCCATGAATGGAACGGGAACATTGGCAGCTTAATCCCAAACGCTACTAGCAGCGCAAAGAATACTCCATATAAGAAGTAGCTGCTAAATTCCTTTGTACCCTCAGTAAGATTATAGATAATGGTTTGAATATCTGTTGTATATACGGTAGCATTTGGTCCTACAGCGTATTCACCTGCGTTCATCATCAAAGCGATAAAGGCGATTAACATGATTGCCGATCCTAATCCGTTGTATAGAAGGAAGGTAAATGCTGCATCCTCCCTCTTTTCTAAACCCCAAATACCTATAATTAAAAACATGGTAATGAGGGTAACCTCGAAGAAAACAAAGAATAGGAACAGATTTTGCGCTACAAAGACACCATATAATCCAACCTGCATAAAAAAGAATAGGATGAAATATGCTTTCCAACGCTTTTTAATCATATTAACAGATGCCAATGCTGACATACTTGCTACAATCGTTGCTAATAAGACTAACGGCATAGATAAACCATCTACACCCAGACTATAATTAAATTCTAAAGCTATACCTGCTGTAAGCGGTATGTTTATCCAATGAATATTTTGCACAAACTGCATACCGTTGTAGGCTGCATCAAATTGTGTAAATGTCACAAATGCCAACAGTAATGGTATGAATGAAACAACTGAACCAATTAACTTGATTGTCCCTGCCTTATCACTAGGAATAAATAGCAATAGGAGGACTCCAAGTAATGGCGAGAAGGTAATGAGTGAAAGTAACATTATCCTAACCTCCCTGCCGTCAAGCTAACAAGCAATACAACTAAACCAATGATAATCATTAATCCATATGCTTGTACTTGACCATTTTGTAATCTTGAACCTAGCTTTCCTAGTCCTTTTGAAATCAGAACAGTGAGCTGGACAAGACCCCCAATAATGTAGTGATCAACAAATTTCAAGATATATCCTGACCATGTATATGGACGAATCACGCCAGCTTCATAGGCTTCATCCACATAATATTTGTTCATTAGCAGCTTATGTAAGCCCTTAGGCTCTGCTGTGCGAACCTTGCCACCACGACCATATACCAGCCATGCTAAAGCGATTCCGCCAAGTCCTGCTGCTATTGCTACATATTGAATCCAATCTGGACCATGGATAGGATGTGCATGTGCTCCTTCACCAATCCATTTTAGAAAGCCAACCCTTTCAAATGAAACAAACCCTGACCCAAATGCTAACGCACCAAGGACGATTAATGGGAATGTCATACTTAATGGTGATTCATGTGCATGCCCATCAAAACGTGGTTTTCCTGTAAAGGTTAAGAAGAATAAGCGGAACATATAAAATGCTGTCATTATTGCTGCAATCACTGCAATCCAGAATAGAATGACATGGCCACTTTCATATGCTGCCATTAAAATCAGATCTTTAGAGTAAAAGCCTGAGAAAAATGGTACGCCTGAGATAGCAAGTGCACCGATTAAGAAAACGGTTCCTGTAATCTTCATGTCTTTAAAGACGCCGCCCATTTCTTTGATGTTTTGCGTGTGCACGGCATGGATGACACTACCTGCTGCAAGGAATAGTAATGCTTTAAAGAAGGCATGGGTGAATAAATGGAACACCCCAGCAACATAGCCTGCCGTACCAAGTGCTAGCATCATATAACCAAGCTGACTAACTGTAGAATAAGCCAATACACGTTTAATGTCATTTTGAACTAAGCCGATGGTTGCCGCAAAAATTGCCGTAAATCCACCTGTTAAGGCGACAACATACATCGCTGTTGGAGAAGCCTCGAACAATGGGAAGGTACGTGCAACCAAATATACACCAGCTGCAACCATTGTCGCCGCGTGAATTAATGCGGATACTGGTGTAGGACCTTCCATCGCGTCAGGTAACCAT
>JAENYW010000151.1 GCA_016841555.1 Tepidibacillus decaturensis | reverse complement strand
AAGCGTTTAAATAAAATGGATTCTGCTATATTTACAGAAATGCTTTTAAGAAAGAAAAAAATAATAGATAAAGGAATACAGGTTATCGATTTAGGTATTGGCAGTCCAGATAAACCACCACATCCCGACATCATTAATTCAATGAAGGAAGCGGTCGGTGATCCTTCTGTATATGCGTATCCAAGCTTTCAAGGGAATCAGGCATTAAAGCAGTCTATAGCTGATTGGTACAAGTTTCGATTCAATGTAGAGATAGATCCTGCCAATAATGAAGTGTTAGCCTTAATGGGTTCTCAAGACGGGTTAGCACATCTTGCTCAAGCTTTTATTGACGAGGGTGATATTGTTTTATTACCTGACCCTGGCTATCCTATTTATTCTGTTAGTGTTCATCTTGCAGGTGGAATGATATACCCTATGCCCTTACTAAAGGAAAATCAAGTTCTACCAGATTTTTCGAAGATTCCAAAGGATATTTTAGAAAAAGCTAAGCTAATGATTCTTAATTATCCAAGTAATCCTTTATCTGCAGTTGCGACATTAGATTTCTTTAAAGAGGTGGTTCAACTAGCAAAACAGTATAATATTATAGTGGCTCACGACGCCGCTTATTCGGAAATGGCCTTTGATGGCTTTAAACCTCCTAGTTTTTTGGAAGTATCTGGAGCAAAGGAAGTTGGTATAGAATTTAATTCATTATCTAAAAGCTTTAATATGGCAGGAACTCGTATTGGCTACGTTGTTGGGAATGCAGAAATTATTCATCCCCTGCTAGTTATTAAATCTAATATTGATTACGGAGTTTTTGAAGCAGTACAAAATGTTGCAGCAAAAGCATTACAGAGAGATATAGAGCAGCCTAATCAAACCTATAAAATCTATCAGGATCGTCGTGATGTACTTGTAGAAGGGTTGAATAAAATTGGATGGAGGATTGATCAACCAAAAGCAACCATGTTTGTTTGGGCTTCCATTCCAAAAGGTTGGAAATCATCAGAATTTGCCTTTGAATTATTAGATAAAGCGGGTGTTGTTGTCATACCTGGAGATGCTTTTGGGAAATACGGAGAAGGCTATGTAAGAATCGGTTTGGTTCAGGAGATAGATGTACTTCAAGAAGCAGTAAAACGTATTGAAGAGAGTGGAATATTAACGGAACGTTTATAGATGTAAGAGCAACGTAGAAATTGGGCTTTATTTACAAGCTGAGGCGCTAGAATAGCGCCTATTTTTTTATCTTTTTTTACAATAATTTAACAAAGTTTTACAATGGCTACATTTTCTTAATGATTTTCAGTGCTAAAATAATGCTTGTCTTAAACAATTTCTTTTCGTGACTTCAAGGAGTGTGGAATATTTGCAGGTTAAACTGATAGATGTAACGATGAAATTTAATGATGTCGTTGCTGTATATAACTTAAATATTACAATTGAATCTGGAAAATTAGTATCCTTACTTGGTCCTAGCGGCTGTGGAAAAAGCACTACCCTTTTTTTACTAGCAGGCTTATATAAACCGAATAATGGCTCTATTATCTTTGGAGATAAAAAAGTGAATGAGATAGAGCCGGAAAATCGCGAAATAGGTATGGTATTTCAAAACTATGCTTTATATCCTCATATGTCTGTCCTTAAAAATATTATGTTTCCTTTAAATATGCAAAAGGTTCCTAAAAAAGAAGCAGAGAAGCGAGCAAAGGAAATGGCAGATTTAGTACGGATAGGTCATTTGTTAGCTCGTAAGCCTGGGCAATTATCTGGTGGTCAACAGCAGAGGGTTGCTATCGCTCGTGCCCTAGTAAAGCAACCAAAATTACTCTTACTAGATGAGCCACTTTCTAACTTAGATGCACGTCTTCGCTTGGAAATGCGTGAGGAGATCCGCCGAATCCAGCAGGAGGTTGGAATTACAACTATTTTTGTTACACATGACCAAGAGGAAGCGATGAGTATTTCTGATCAAGTATTATTACTTAATGATGGACAGATTCAGCAGTATAATCATCCACAGTATTTATATAACCATCCAATAAATATCTTTGTAGCAAAATTCATGGGTAATCCTCCCATTAATATATTGGAGACAATGGTAGATAAGGAAGCGAAGAAGCTTATATTAACTAGTAATGAACAACAGATGATGATACCGAACAAGTTAAATATCCAAACGATACAAGATGAAAAAATCTATTTAGGTATACGACCAGAGGAATTATTTATTACCTCCCTTGATGAGGGAGCTTTGCAGGGGAAAATTACCTATGTTGAGACCATTGGTAGGGATACATTAATACGAGCTGCAATAGGTGATGAACCTTTAAGAGTCATTATTCCACCCGATACCAAGATTAAAATAGGAGATTTAGTTGGATTTGGAATGAAAGAAGATCGTATTCATATTTTTGACTCTACTGGTAGAAATATTTCTCAGCAGTTAACCTAGAGGAGGTGCTTGTATTGAATGTACATCCTACATTAAAATCGACGCTTAAAGCACTATTATACTTAAGCCCTGCTTTGATGATCATTGGTGTTTTTAATATATACCCTATCATTAAATCCTTTGCAATGAGCTTTTATTCGGACTACGACTACTTTAATGATGTTGTTTATGAAAGAGGATTAGATAACTTTATCTACATCATGAAGGATGCTGATTTTTGGCTTGCAATGAAAAATACCTTTATCTTTGTGATTGGCGTAGTTCCGTTATCTATTATTATTTCTTTAGGAATTGCCTTGCTATTAAATACTAATATCTATTTGCGAGGCTTTTTCCGTACGATTTTCTTTATTCCTTTTGTTACTTCCGTTGTGGCAGTCTCTATTGTATGGAGATGGGTATTTCATACAGATTATGGACTATTAAATTATTTTCTAGGTTTTTTTGGAGTAGACCCTATTTCTTGGCTAACTGATCCAGCTTGGGCAATGCCGTCACTTATCATTTTAAGTGTATGGAAGGGACTAGGATATAATATCATTATTTTTTTAGCAGGCTTACAAAATATTAACAAGCAATATTATCTAGCTGCTAAGGTGGATGGTGCTACTGCTTTTTATCGTTTTATACATATTACGATACCGTTATTATCGCCAACGACTTTTTTTATCTCTATCGTATCTATTATTAATTCATTTAAGGTATTTGATGAGGTGTTTGCTCTTTTCGATCGAAGACCTGGACCAGTCAATAGTGCATTAACCGTCGTTTATTATATTTTTGATAAATTTTATGTGGAATGGGAATTTGGCATTGCCTCTGCCGCTGCTTATGTATTATTTATCGTTATTTTTCTCTTTACACTGATTCAGCTTTATATAGGGAAAAGAAATGTCCATTACTAACGAGGAGTGTCATGATGAATAAAGGAGCCCTTTCGAAAGGTTTTATCTATACGTTATTAATTGCAGGAAGCCTTCTCATGCTGCTTCCATTTCTATGGATGATAAGCACCTCTTTAAAGCCAGCAAATGAAGTAATGATGTTGCCACCAAAGTGGATTCCTTCTGAGATCCTTTGGGAGAATTATAGAGAGGCATGGAATATCGCACCATTTGGTCGCTATTTGTTAAATAGTATTATTGTTACAGTATTGAGTACGGTAGGAGAACTAATTACAACTATATTAGCAGCTTATGCATTTTCAAGGATTCAATTTTATGGTCGAGATATTCTCTTTTCCTTTTTATTAGGAACGATGATGGTACCTGGAGAGGTTTTGTTAATCCCTAATTTTGTAACATTGTCCAATTTAGGCTGGATTGATCATTACGAAGCTTTAATCATCCCTTGGATCGCAAGTATTTTTGCTATTTTTCTATTACGACAATATTTTTTAAGCATACCAAAGGAATTAACCTATGCAGCCAAGATTGATGGCTGTAGTGATTTTCGTTTTCTATGGAGTATCATGGTACCTTTAGCGAAGCCTGCGTTAATTACCATTGCTCTATTAAAAGCAATTGGTAGCTGGAATGCCTTTTTATGGCCATTAATTGTCACTAATTCTAAAGATATGAGAACGTTGCCTGTGGGACTTACTTCCTTTAGCACAGAAGCAGGTACGATCTATGAATTATTGATGGCAGGCTCAACAATGATAATTCTCCCTATGATCATCCTTTATTTATTCTTACAAAAATATATTATTGAAGGAATTTCACGAAGTGGTATTAAAGGTTAATTCTCCCTTTAAAAAGGGATTATTATATATTACTTATAAAAAGCTGGAGGGAATCTAGATGAAACGTTTCTTATTAATTTTATTAACACTAGCATTAGCTATCAGTGTTACTGCTTGTGGAACAAGCAATGAAAAAACTTTAACAGAACCAGAACCAATAGCAAATGAAGAAAGTAAAGAAGCAACAAGCAGTGAAGCCCAAAAAGAAGAGGAAGGATTAAAAACCGTCATTAATAAACCAGTAGAAATAGAGTTTTGGCATGCAATGAGTGGTGGACATGAAGAAGCTTTAACAAAGATTACAGAAGATTTTAATGCAAGCAATGAGTATATCAAAGTAAAATTAGTAAACCAAGGTGGGTATGGTGATTTGTCTCAAAAGCTAATGGCTGCAGCTAAGGCAAAGCAATTACCTGCAATGTCACAAGCTTATGAAGATTGGATTACTGAGTATTTAAATAACAATCTAGTCACAGATTTAACTCCTTATATCAACGATCCTAAATATGGTTGGTCAGAAGACGAATTAAACGATATTGTAGAAGTATTCCGTCAAGCAAATCAATGGGATGGTAAATACTATGGACTTCCATTTAATAAAAGTACACGTATTCTATTCTACAATACTGATTTATTAGCAGAAAAAAATATAGAAGTTCCTACAACTTGGGAAGAACTTCGAGCAGCTGCTGAGAAAATAACAGTGGAGAAGGATGGAAAGAAAATCGTTGGTATGGGCTTCGAAAATGCCTTTGTTCATGAATTCAGCACTTGGGCATATCAAGCTGGCGGAAGCTTTGTTGATGAGCAATCATTAGAAGTGAAGTTTAACTCTGCTGAAGGAAAAGAAGCATTAGGATTTGTAAACGGAATGATACAAGATGGAGTTGCACGTTTAGCTGGAGAAGATGGGTATATGTCTGGACCTTTTGGTCGTGGAGATGTAGCAATGTACATTGGATCATCTGCAGGTATTCCATATGTAGCTAAAGCTGCTGAAGGTAATATTCATTGGTCAGCTACGGTTCTTCCAGCAGGTAAAAAAGCAGCTACTCCTTTTGCGGGAACTAACGTAACTGTTTTCAACTCTGCGAGTGATGAAGAAAAATTAGCAGCTTGGCAATACATTAAATTCTTAATCAATAAAGAGAATACTGCATACTGGGCAGAAAAAACTGGTTATTTACCTGTTCGCTACTCTGCATTAAACAGTGATAGCTGGAAAGCATATGTAGAAGCTAACCCTGTATATGGTGTTGGTGAAAAACAATTTGATGCTGGCTTTTATGATCCTCGTGTCATTGGAATGAATGCAGTGAAAAATGCAATGGCAAAAGAACTTGAAGCAGTTTTATTAGGACAAAAAACAGTTGACGAAGGAATTGAAGCAGCAGCAAAAGAAGCACAGGATGCATTATTAAAAGCAAATAAGAAGTAATAGACAATAATATTAATATAAAATGAATAGATAGAAAGGGACCTTTCATAGGTTCCTTTTTATATAAAGGAGTTTAGGTAGATGGTGAATACAAATAATAAAACAAGGATACAATTTTTTGGGGGACTTCGTACAATTGGTGGAACGATTGTTAGTATTGAATATAACCAATCAAGAGTTATTTTTGATTTTGGATTAACCTTTAGCCCTGCAACTAACATATTGGATGGATATGTAAAAGAAAGAAAAGAATCAATACTTCAGGATTATTTAAGACTAGGTTTAATCCCAGCTATCGATGGAATCTTTTCAAATGATAAATTAAAAGGAATATCTACTATCATTTCCACAGAGGATGATCAAAGGGAAACAGCTGTTATTATATCACATTTACACTTGGATCATATGGCAGGTATGGGACTTATATCTCCACGTATTCCAGTATATTTGACTAGGGATAGCAAGAAGCTATATACTCTCATCGAGGAAATAGGTGAAGGTGTTCCAGGGAATAGGGAATATCAAGAATGTGATTATGAAATTCCTTTTTCGATTGGAGAGATAAAGGTTACACCATTACGCTTAGATCATGATGTATTAGGAGCTACAGGATATAGTATTCAAACACCTGATACTACATTTATATATTCAGGAGATTTAAGGTTACATGGCAAGCATCCTGAATGGACAGAAGCATTCATCCAACAGACAAATGAATATAAGCCAGATGTTCTTATTATGGAGGGAACAACTCTTCGGAATGAAGAGGAATTACCAGATGAATTATTAATCCCTAGCCTTGATATTCCAGAGGATTTTATGACTGAATCGAAACTATCTGAGAGCCTCAAATCAGTATTAGAGCAAACACAGGGCATTGGAATTATTAATATATATCATCGTAATATTGATCGTATGATAGATGTAATAAAAGCTGCTAAACTAGCTGGTCGTAAGATTGTTTTAGAACCAGAAACTGCTTATCTAGCAAAGTACTTTACAGAAGAAGAGGATATTTATGTTTACAAAAATGAAAGTACTAAGCTAGAATTAAAAGATGGAAATTTACCAAAATGGAAAGAAGATATTTTAGAAAGCGTTAAAACATTAGACGCTGAAGCAATAAATAAAGATAACGGAAAGTATTTACTACAAAATTCCTATGAGAACATGCTAGAGCTTTTAGATATAAATGTAGAGGAAGGAATATATATTCATTCTAATGGTGTTCCTCTTGGAGATTATGATCCAGCATATCATAATCTTAAACGTATGATAGAAAAACTACAGATGGCATATATCCAATTAGGAAGTAGTGGACATGCATCACCATCCCATTTGAAATATATAATTGATCATATTAATCCTAAGATATTAATTCCACTTCATAGTTTTCATCCAGAAAGATTAAGAAGTGAAAAAGGTATTCAATTTTTACCATCCTATAATGTTTCTTATTATATGGAGAATAAAATGATATATCCACTAGATAGGGAACAGTAGAATGTTATTTACAAAATATTAATATTGCATTTGATGAGAATTAACATTTAATTGATTATAATAATAGATATAGTCCTTTAAAAAGAAGGGGAAATGAAAAGATGAATGCAAAAATTTCTACTTCCCAGAATAATAATCAATTGATAACCTTTGATTCAATGCAAACGATTAGACAGAACTTAATAGCTAGTGATATCGGAGTAATGTATCTGGAAATGAAGAATTTTTTTGCATTTAAAGAGAAATACGGAGAGTATATCTTACATCAAATCCATTGCCAAATTGAAAAAATGCTCGTTCAATTAAAGAAAGAAAAGATAATTTTAGATTTCACACAAAAAGGGGATAGTTTTCTTACATATTTTATTCTAAACAATCAAGAGCCATTGATTGAAGAAAATAGGTTGGAGGTTTTTTCAAATAAATTATATCTAGATCTGAAACAAAAGATAAATTCCGAGATGGATGAGATAAATGAAGAAGTAGATTTTTTTCATGCCTATTCATTACTAAACAAAGGGGATATACATGATATAGACC
>JAENYW010000150.1 GCA_016841555.1 Tepidibacillus decaturensis | reverse complement strand
TTAAACGTAGTTTAATGAAAGCTTTTTCTTTATATTTACCATATTTGATTAAAAAAACTTTGCATGATATAAAAATTGTGATTAAATGATAACAATCATAAAAAGAAAGAAAATAGCTAAGAGGTTATGAAAATGGAAAATAGAGCACCATTATTTGAACAGCTACTTATTCATTACCAGTCTGATCCAATATCCTTACATGTTCCAGGACACAAAATGGGACAAGGATTTAATCCGCTTGGACAAGAGATTTTTCATTCTATATTAAAAATTGATATGACAGAAATAAATGGTTTAGATGATCTTCATCAACCAGAGGGTATTATACAAGAAGCAGAGCAACGTGCTGCAAAGCTTTTTCAAGCAGATTATACCTTCTTCTTAGTTAATGGAAGTACGGTTGGTAATCTTGCAATGGTTTTATCTGTTTGTAATCCTGGAGATAAAATCATTGTCCAACGAAATGTACACAAATCAGTTATTCACGCTATGATACTAGCGAGGGTAAAACCCATTTATGTCATTCCTGAAATGATATTGGAATTAGGGATACCCGGTAGTGTTTCGTTTCATCATATAAAAGAAGCACTTAATAAGCATCCTGATGCAAAAGCTGTTTTTCTTATGAATCCTAATTACTATGGAATAGGAATAGATATAACAGATATGGTTGGCTATATTCATCAGTACAACATCCCAGTATTAATAGATGAGGCACATGGTGCTCATTTTGGTTTTCATTCCGCTTTCCCATTATCCTCTTTACAAATGGGAGCAGATATGGTTGTACAATCTACACATAAGACACTATCAGCAATGACAATGGGGTCTATGCTACACGTGAAAGATCGATTAATAGATGTTGAAAGGGTACGATTATTTTTGTCTATGCTACAGTCATCAAGTCCTTCATATCCAATTATGGCGTCATTAGATTTAGCAAGGCATTGGATTGAAAAGGAAAAGGAAGCACTATGGGAGAAAGCCTTAGATTTGGTGGAATGGTTACACGATGAAACAGAAGGATTTTCTATCCTACAATTAAATCACTCGTTAAATGAACGCTATTATATAGACCCATTAAAAATAACCATTCATAGCTTATACTCACAAATAACAGGATTTTATATACAAAAGCAATTAGAAGCAGAGGGGTTATATACAGAGCTATCAGATTTAACCAATACGCTAGCTGTGATTACAATGGGAACAAAAAAGGAAGATATAATACGGCTGATAAAAGGGCTAAGGAATATGGAGAAGAATGCAAAGCAATTATTACAATTAAAATCAATAACGAAAAAAAAGACAATAAAAGAGGATCAAATTGATTATGAATACCTTTTTAAGGGAAAAGAAAGTATAATATCATTAGAGGGAATATTATATAAAAAGAAGAAAACTGTTTCTATAAAGGATGCCATTAATCATGTTTCAGCAGAAATGGTTATTCCTTACCCACCTGGGGTACCTATTATTCAATTAGGTGAGCGAATTACAAAAGATGCAGTTGAATATATAGTAGAATTAAAACGAAACGGAGCAAGGTTTCAAGGGGTTACAGATACTAATCTAGAAACGATAAAAATAGTAGACCTAGATAGAGAGTAGGAATAGGTTATACTCATTGGAGGATTTTTTCATGAATGGAATATTTATTACATTTGAGGGGCCAGACGGTTCTGGAAAAACAACACAATTACATCTATTAGCGGATTTTTTAATAAATCAAGGATATCAAGTAATAACGACAAGGGAGCCTGGAGGAACTAATATAAGTAATCAAATTAGGGAAATAGTATTAAATCCAACGCATAAGGAATTAATAGATCGAACAGAAATATTGCTATATGCAGCTTCAAGAGCACAATTAGTACATGAGCTTATCCTTCCTTCATTGAAAAAAGGGAAAATTGTTCTATGTGATCGTTATATTGATGCTAGCATCGCTTATCAAGCTTATGGATTGGGGTTAGACAGGAAAACGGTAGAGCAAATAAATCATTTTGCAAGCTCTCATTTACAGCCACTTCGTACTTATTTGTTAAATATTTCCCCAGAGGTAGGTCGTACAAGATTAATGAATCGAGAAAATGCTGATTATAATGGTGGTCTAGATCGAATAGAACAAAAAGAAATAGAATATCATCAGAAAGTGCTAGAGGGATTCTTGGATTTAGCTGAAGAACAATCAAATAGAATAAAAAAAATAAATGCAAATCAGTCGATTGAAACAATTTTTCAGATGATAAAGGAAGATGCCGAGGCCATTATTCAAAATAACAGAAAGGAGGGATAGAATATGAAATTGGTCATAGCGATTGTTCAGGATAAAGATAGTCATAGGCTTTCTAGTGAACTGGTTAAGCAAAATGTTCGTGCAACAAAATTAGCAAGCACAGGTGGATTTTTAAAGGCAGGAAATACTACTTTTTTTATTGGAGTAGAGGATGAACGGGTTGATGAATTATTAGAGATAATCCAGAAAAATTGCAAGTCTAGAGAACAATTAGTATCACCTGTTTCATCATTAGGTGGTAACGCAGATTCTTATATACCATATCCAGTAGAAGTACAGGTTGGCGGTGCAACTGTATTTGTATTACCAATCGAACAATTTCATCAATTTTAGGGGTTAAATTATGAAAATTGAACATAGACTTCAACCTTCAGCAAAGGTTAAATTAGACCGTCAAAAGAATATTGAAACATCAGACACAAATAATTCTTTTTCGGATTTTTTACAGCAGGAGAAAAGAAAAGATTCCAAAGAATTTTTAGCAAAGCTACTTCAAGATATCGATGAGCAAGGAGAAAAATTTGTACAATTTAGAAACGTAAAAGAGTTAAAAAAATATAAAGAATTGATAAAAACCTTTATGGATGAAGCAGTAAAAGCCTCCTTACAGCTAGAAGAACGTGTAAGCTATGATCGATTAGGAAGATCAAAAAGATTGAAGATTATTAGAGATATAGATAAGAAGCTGTTAGAATTAACAGATATGATATTACACAATGAGTCCAACCAAATCGAATTTTTAAATCGTATCGGAGAGATTAAAGGACTACTCATTAATATCTATTTTTAGTCTAATACTTACTTTGAATGTACTAAGGATGGGAATACCATGTCATTATTTGATATATTAGGACAAAAAAGAGTTGCAGAAATGTTATCGAAAGGATTGAAAAATCGACGGATTGCTCATGCCTATGTATTTGCAGGGTCAAAAGGTGTAGGAAAGTCAAAAATGGCTTTAGAATTTGCTAAAGCTTTAAATTGCCACACAAATACACATGATGCATGTGATACGTGTAAAAGCTGTACAAGAATTGCACATTATAACCATCAGGATGTAAAATGGGTTAAACCTGATGGTTATACGATTAAAATTGAACAAATTCGTCAATTACAAAAGGATTCGCATTATAAATCAACTGAATCAAACTATAGAGTATATATTATTGAACATGCAGAGACAATGACGCAACAAGCAGCAAATAGTTTGTTGAAGTTTTTAGAGGAACCCCAATCTCCCACAGTAGTAATTCTTTTAACAGAAAACGCTCATCAATTACTTTCAACTATTCGATCTAGATGTCAAATGATTCATTTTTCCCATATAGACCCATATCATATGGTTGAAACATTAACAATAAAAGGATATGAGGAACGGGATGTTTTATTAGCTGCTCATCTAACAGAAGATATCGATGAGGTTCAAGCGCTTTTAGAATCAGAACAATTTGCAAACATGCGAGCTCTAGTGATAAAATGGAGCGAGGATATCGAATCACATCATATGCAGGCGTTGTATACGATTGATGAGAAAATTTTGAAAAACGACTATATTAAAGAATATTTACCTCGATTTATAGATTTATTATTATTATGGTATCACGATATCTTTCATATGAAATGGGAAAAAACTGAAGCTATCGTATACAAAGGATATGAACAGGTATTAAATAAGCAAGCCTTATATGTGGCAGACGATGAACTAATAAGAAGAATAGAAGAGATTTTACATGTAAAAAAGCAAATAGCTGCATATGTAAATCCACAGCTTGCGTTAGAACAATTGGTTCTATCTCTATGGGAGGGATAAAGGGTCGTGTATTCAGTAGTTGGAGTTCGTTTCAAAAGAGCTGGAAAAATATATTACTTTGATCCTGATGATTTACCTATTGTAAAAGATCAATATGTCATTGTTGAAACAGCTAGAGGAATTGAATATGGGCAAATTGTTATAGGGAAAAAAACAGTAGGTGAAGAGGATGTTGTATTACCTCTAAAAAAAGTGTTGCGGATTGCTAATCCAGATGATGCAATTCAAGTAGAAAAGAATAGAACTGATGCGAAAGAAGCTTTCTATATTTGCTTAGATAAAATAGAAAAACATGACCTAGAAATGAAGTTGGTTGATGTAGAGTATACATTTGATCGAAATAAAATTATTTTTTATTTTACTGCTGATGGAAGAATTGATTTTCGTGAATTAGTGAAAGATTTAGCAGCTGTTTTTAGAACTAGAATAGAGCTTAGACAGATTGGGGTTCGGGATGAAGCCAAAATGATTGGAGGAATCGGCCCCTGTGGAAGAGTACTTTGTTGCTCTACCTTCTTAGGCGACTTTGAACCAGTATCTATTAAAATGGCAAAGGATCAAAACTTATCCTTAAATCCAGCAAAAATATCTGGTTTATGTGGTAGGTTAATGTGTTGTTTACAATATGAAAGTGATAATTATGAAAGTGGTAAAGAGGACCTACCAGATATAGGAACGACTGTAATGACCCCTTTTGGTGTAGGAAGAGTGATAGGGTTAAATATTTTAGAACGGAAAATTCAAGTTGAACTCAAAGAAACACAAAGTGTAGAATTTTTACCATTAGATGATGTAGTTGAGGGAGAATTTGATTATTAGTTGGGGTGAATGTTGTGGAAAAAAAAGAGATTTTTTCACAGGTAGCAGATATTGAAGGGCAAATAGGTCGATTATATCAAGAATTAGGACAATTAAAACAACAAATAATCACCCTTTTAGAAGAAAACCATTACTTGAAGATTGAGAACGAACATTTAAGAAAGCAGTTAGAAAGTGGACTTCCATTAACAGATGATAAGAACGAACCTTCTTCTGACAAAAAGAAAATGTTGGTAGGGGAAGGATATGATAATTTAGCTCGTCTTTATCATGAGGGATTTCATATTTGCAACCTACATTATGGTAGCATAAGAACAGATGAAGATTGTTTATTCTGTTTATCCTTATTAAATAAATCGTGATTTAGACTCTCCCTTAGGGAGATTTTTTCATCAGTCTGACGACTCTTCCATACGGAGAGTCGTCTTTATCGAATATATAGATTAAAAAGGTGAGAAGATGGATATAAAGCTACAAGAATCAGAAAGAATTGATGATTTACTAACACATGATTTGAAAATAATTCAAAGCCATGAGGTTTTCTCTTTTTCTATGGACGCTGTTCTATTGTCTCATTTTGCAACGATACCTAATAGAGGGAAAATTGTTGATCTATGTAGTGGAAATGGTGTCATTCCTTTGTTAATGTCTATCCATACAAAAGGGGAAATATACGGAGTAGAAATTCAAGAAAGATTAGCTGATATGGCAACGCGAAGTATTAAGCTTAACCAATTGGAATCTCAAATACAAATGATTCAAGGAGATTTAAAGGAATCTCCTAAAGAATTAGGGAAAGGACAGTTCGATTTAGTAACGGTGAATCCTCCTTACCTTCCTTTAGAAGGCCAGGATAAAAATATGAACCAACATGTAGCAATAGCTAGGCATGAGCTTTTTACAAACCTAGAAGAGGTAATCGAAATAAGCAATCAATTATTAAAAGTCGGTGGTCGGTTAGCAATGGTTCATCGTCCTTCAAGATTAGTCGATATTATGTATCTGTTTAGAGCATTAAAGATAGAACCTAAAAAAATTAGGTTTGTACATGCGTCAAGAAAGAAGGAAGCAAATATGGTACTAATCGAAGGAATTAAACAGGGAGGAAAAGAATTACATGTACTACCGCCTCTAATCGTCTATGAAAAAGAAGGAAAATACACAGAGGAAATATATCAGATTTATTATAGTGATCCAAGGAAAAATAGCAAGTAAAAAAGAAGGTGTTTTTTTTGGACGTACAAAAGAGTTTTTTACAGGAAGAGAATAAAGGAGTTTTATATTTAGTAGGGACCCCTATTGGCAATTTAGATGATATGACATATAGAGCTGTTCAAATATTACAAGAAGTAGATATGATAGCTGCAGAAGATACAAGACAAACAATTAAGTTATTAAATCATTTTCATATTCAAAAGAAATTAATAAGCTATTATGAACATAACAAAGAAGAGCGTGGAAAAGAGTTAATTAAGCAATTAAGAAATGGTGCAAAAATAGCATTAGTAAGTGATGCTGGAATGCCAGCCATTTCAGACCCAGGATATGAATTGGTGGTAGAGGCGGTAATGAATCAGATGAAAGTCATTCCGATACCAGGCGCTAATGCGGCAATATCAGGATTAGTTGCATCAGGGTTACCTACCAATCAGTTTATCTTTGTCGGATTTTTACCTAGAGATAAAAAAGGCCTCTTACAAGAGTTAAATAGATTAAAAACATATCAAGAAACGCTTATTATTTATGAATCTCCTCATCGTATAAATAAGACATTACATTTCCTATATGATGTTTTAGGGAATCGAAATGCTGTATGTATTAGAGAATTAACAAAAAAATTCGAGGAATTCATTCGTGGTTCTATTGAAGAGCTTGTTAGTTATGTAGAGGAACATCCACTAAAAGGAGAACTTACAATAGTGATTGAAGGCTCTAATGAAGAACCGAAAGAGGATGAAATAGAGCGTTGGTGGCTAGAAATGACCATCAAGCAGCAGGTAGAATACTATATTTCTCATGGGAATACAGTAAAAGAAGCAATTAAATTAACTTCGATAGATAGACAGCTTTCTAAAAGGGAAGTATATCAGGCGTATCATGGACATTGATGCTTCATCAAATCAGGTAGTGATAGAACAAAATCTTCCATTTTATAAAAAATGGAAGATCTTGTTCATTATTAAGTATATGGTTTTAACCTCTTGGCATTTCATTTAAGCAATCGCTACAAATGATTTTACCTTTGTAATGAGTAACATTTTCTGCGTTACCACAGAAGATGCAAGCAGGCTCATATTTTTTTAGAATAATACGTTCTCCATCTACGTAGATTTCTAACGCATCCTTTTCGCCAATCCCTAAAGTTCTTCTTAATTCGATAGGGATAACTACTCTTCCTAATTCGTCTACTTTACGAACAATACCAGTAGATTTTAGCATAATGGTTTCCCTCCCCTCTCTTCAAAACTTCTTCGTCATAATTCGACAAATTTCTCTACGCATTTATGATACCAAGGATTCCAAAAACAGTCAATAGTTTTTTGTATTTTTAGGAAATATTTCTTTATGATTTCATGCTTTATACAAAAATGGATTATTTCACTTTACACATGTAAACTATTTGTAAAGGTAGATAAAGTTTTGTTTATTAAAGTTTTTTTTTATTTTTTGATAGAATAATAGTAAGTGTTGAAATAGGATTTAAAAATAAGGATGGTAAGAAGTGATATTCACTTTTGGAGGGAGAATGATGAA
>JAENYW010000149.1 GCA_016841555.1 Tepidibacillus decaturensis | reverse complement strand
AAGGGGGTGTCGCAAAACTACCTAAAGTAGTTTTGCGATACTCCCTTTTTTATTCATTTACTTCAATGTTCGAACTAGCTTCGCTGGATTCCCTGCGACAAAGGTATAGGGAGCAACGTCCTTTGTGACTACTGCTCCTGCACCTACTATCGCGTAATCTCCGATAGTTACACCTGGTAATACCAATGTATTAGCTCCGATCATGACGTTAGAGCCTATATACACATCGCCTAGTCTGTATTCATCAATTAAATATTCGTGAGCTAGGATGGTGGTATTGTAGCCGATAATTGTATTGTCACCAATATGTATCTTTTCAGGAAACATGGTATCTATCATCACCATCAAGGCTATCGCTGTGTTTTTACCCACTTCCATATGAAGAAACGTACGATATAACCAATTCTTTACTGGAAGCCATGGGGTTGTGCGAGCAATAGATATGATAATAAAGCTTTTAACCACCTTCCAAAAGCTTACCGTTTTATAGACCTGCCATAAGGAATTACTTCCTTCGACTGGATAACGTTTTGTATTCCTCATCTTTTATTTCCTTTCCAGTTACAACTGAAATGAAATCACGAAAATCCTTCAACATATAATCTGGGTTAAACTGCTCCAAGAAGTCTGGTCCTTTCAAACTCCAGGCAACACCTACGGAAGTTATCCCAGCGTTTTGTGCTGCTTGAATGTCATATTGAGAGTCTCCAACCATTAACGTAGTCTTTGGGTCTGCATGTAGCCTGTCCATTGCTAATAGTACTGGTTCTGGATTAGGCTTATGTTTTTCTGTATCTTCAATGGTAACAATGGTACCCATGAGAGAGTATAGCCCATATAATTTTAATCCCATTTCTGTCGTTATAATTCCTTTTGAGGTAACAACCCCCATTTTTGCTCCTTGCTCATACAGATACATCAATACTTCTTTTACATAGGGAAAATCTTTTACCATCTCATTGTGTGTGCGAATATTATGTTCTCTATATACATTTACCATTTCATCAGCAAGCTTTTCATCGCCAAAATAAACCATTTGCTCATAAAGTGGTTTTCCCATATGAGGAATAAGCGCTTCTCTTGTATATTTACCAGGAAAAAACTGTTCTAATGTATATAAAAAAGAATGTATAATTAAATCGTTTGTATCTAATAATGTCCCGTCTAAATCAAATAATAGCGTTTTATATTTCACTTACATACTCCCTTCGTTGTGAATTCTTTACGTTGAGTAACAGCCTTCCAAGCTATTGCTGTTACCATGGTTACAATAAATGCTACTAGCATTCGGATGATTAATAAAGGAAAAACAGGTATCCCAAGCGGAATGAAGATAACGGTATCTTCCACTACTGCATGACTTGAGACTAAAAAGATCGTAAGAAGATACAAATCCTTTCGTGAAAGGTTTTCTTCTTTTGCACTCTGAATAATTACTCCTGCACCATATGCCAACCCAAAAATAATTCCTGCTAATAATGAAACAGAGGTTCTTCCTGATGATAACCCTAGTATTTTTGTTAATGGAACAGACCATTTAGCAAGATATTCTATCGCTTTTATATCCTTTAGCACTTGAATCCCGATCATCAACGGAAAAACAATGAGGACAATCTGCCAAATTCCCATCATAGCCTTTTTGAAGGCTAACAACATAATTCCTATCCATGTATCAGGCACCTGTTCAACAGCTGCAATCATTCCATACTGCGCTTGTTCAGTACCACCCTGCCAAATATATGTAATCAATAGAGCTGATAATAAAGCTAATGATACCCTTACAGCAATAGGTACAATAATATTAATACCAATTTTCTTTGCTACTGCTGTTTCAATGATTAAATTATGAGAGAAGCTTAGCATAATTGCTAAAATAAAGACATGCTTTACGCTTAAATCCAAGGAAAGTATCGCACCAATAGCAGCATAGAGATTTAAAAGATTACCTAATGCTAATGGAATAGCTGCCTCTCCTGGAAGTCCAATGCCTTTCATCAAAGGAGTAAATATAGCAATAATCCAATCAATTACTGGTGTATAGGTTAATAGGCTTACAATGATAGTAATTGGAAAAACAATTCTCCCCAAAATCCAGGTTGTATCCCATCCTGCTTTTATTCCCGCTATCCAAGTATTTTTTGTTATCATAGCTTATCTCCTTACTTGATACAGCTTAATTATCTAAATATCTAGATGGATAATACATACTTGTTTTTCTCCTCCAAATAAAAAACAAGGATAGCAAGATAATTACAAGCCCTATCAGCTGTGCAATTCTTACATTTCCATAGGCCATGGCCCCTGGCTCAAAAAATGGCTTCATTGGTAACCAAAGAATGTCCATCAATGATGCTAGCCACTGTGGTCCATCAAATGCAAGACTATCTGTTCGAAGTCCTTCAATAAAGAAACGACCAATGGAATACCAGATCAAATAATTAAAGAATACCAATCCTTTTACAGGATTTCCTCTTCTAAACCATAGGAGAATAATCACACCAATGATGTTCCATATCGATTCATATAAAAAAGTCGGATGATAATAGATTCCAACTATATTCATCTGATTAACGATGAACGCTGGCAAATGCATGTTTTGTAAAAATGCTAGATCAACAGGACCGCCATGGGCTTCTTGATTCATAAAATTTCCCCATCTTCCAATGGCTTGACCGAGCAAAATGCTTGGGGCTGCTAAATCTGCTAATTTCAAAAAGGATATCCCTTTACTTTTAGCAAATATAAATCCTGCTAAAATAGAACCAATTAAAGCTCCATGAATAGCTAAGCCACCATGCCATATCGCGATTATTTCAATTGGATTAGCAGCATAGTATTTCCACTGAAAAAGTACATAATATGCTCTTGCTCCAATAATCGCTAATGGAACTGCGTAAAGTAATAAATCCATGAGTATTTCGGAATCGAAGTTTATTCTTCTCGCTTCTATAAGTGCTAATATTAATCCAAATACAGCCGCTGAACCTAAAATAATCCCATACCAATGTACTTTTAAAAATCCTAAGTGAAATGCTACAGGGTCAATTGCTCCAATCAACATTTTTCATCTCCCTTTAACAATTAGTTATCAACCTCTACTTCCATTGCCTCTGATAGTCGATCTGAAAATTCTTTAGCCGCATGGTAGCCCATTAGCTTTAGACGATAATTCATTGCAGCTACTTCTATAATAACAGCAAGATTACGACCAGGTCGAACTGGAATTGTATTTACTGGTGTCTCTGTGTCCATTATTTTCATTGTTTGATCATCTATTCCTAATCGTTCGTATTGCTTCTCTTTCTCCCACATTTCTAATTGAATAACTAAAGTGATTTTTTTATGTATACGTACTGCACCAGCACCAAATAACGTCATAACATTAATAATCCCTACTCCGCGTATTTCTAGTAAATGACGAATTAATTCTGGAGCAGTACCTATTAATTCATTATCTGCTGTTTGCTTTATTTCAACTACATCATCAGCTACCAAACGATGCCCACGTTTTACCAACTCTAATGCAGCCTCACTTTTCCCTATACCACTATTACCAACAATCAATATTCCTATTCCATATACATCAATGAGAACCCCGTGTATCGTTTTTATAGCCGCTAATTCTCCTTCAAGGTAGTTCGTTAGTTTGCTAGCAAGTCTCGTCGTATTTAATGAACTACGTAAAATCGGAATTTTCTTTTCACAGGAGATTTCAACTAATTCTTTTGGTACAGGTAAATTGCGAGCAATAATAATGCATGGCGTATCCTTTTTACATAATTGTTCCATTCTATCCCTTTTCTTTTCTGCATCTAGTCCTTCGAAAAACGTCAGCTCTGTTCTCCCAAGAATCTGAATTCTTTCAGAGGGATAATAGGTGAAAAATCCTGCCATTTCTAATCCAGGGCGACTAAGATCACTAACGGTGATTACACGTTCCATATCAACTTGTTCACATATTGCTTCTAATTCAAATGCTTCCTTCACATGTTTAACTGTTATCTTTTTTTCCAAAAGAGTTCCCTCCTGAATTTCTATTCAATATTAATGGAGAAAAGCGACTGATTATAATCAGCCGCTTCTATTATAATATATCTTATTATAATTCATTTTAACAATAAGTAAAATTTAAGAAAAAGATTGAAGTTTTTTTCTTAATTCATGTAACTGCATAGGTTTGCTAAGAAGGAATCCTTGTACATAGTCACAATTTTGCTCACGTAGACATTGTAACTGTTCATTTGTTTCTATTCCTTCTGCGATTACTCCTAAATGAAGTGTATGTGACAGATTTATAATTGCAGAGGAAATCGCTTTATTACTTGGATCTATTGCTAGATTTTGTATAAAAGCTTTATCTATTTTTAAAGTATCAATAGGAAGCATTTTTAAATAGCTTAGTGAAGAATACCCTGTACCAAAATCATCTAAGGAAATTTTTATTCCCATTTCCTTCAATTGATTTAAAATGGATATATTATAGTTGAATTTATCCAAAGCAATACTCTCTGTTATTTCAAATTCTAACCAATTCGGATCAAACCCTGTTTCCTTTACTATGTCACGTACCATTTCTACAAAATCAGGTTGATGCAGTTGACGTATGGATAGATTAACTGCCACTCTTATTGGTGGAAATTCTTCATCTTGAAGACTTTTCATTTGAGAACAAGCAGTTTGAAGCACCCATCTACCAATAGGGACGATGAGCGATGTATCCTCAGCTAAAGGAATAAATTCTGTTGGAGAAATCATTCCCATTTTAGCATTATTCCACCGTATTAACGCTTCCACTCCAATAATATGTCCTGAACGAATATCATATTGAGGTTGATAGGTTAAAAAGAACTCATCCCGTTCTATTGCATTTCTTAAATGATTCACTAAATTAAAATGATTAGAGAAGTCTTTTTTTGTACTGGAATTGAAAAACTTATAATGGTTAATGTCTTGTTTCTTTGCTTGGTACATTGCCATGTCAGCGTGTTTTATAATCGTTTCTGTATCATCGCCATCCATTGGATATATACTTATTCCAATGCTAGCAGATAAAACAAATTCATTTTCATTAAGGTGAAAAGGCTTTTGTAATATGTTAAGAAGCGCTTCAGCAACATTTGCTGCTTCATCCATATTTTTAATCTTAGAAAGTAAAATAGTAAACTCATCACCACCAATTCTAGAAACAACATCTTCATCGTGAATGATCGTTTTTAAACGTTGAGCAACATTTTTGAGCATTTTGTCCCCGATAGAATGGCCAAAGGTATCATTAATATATTTAAAATCGTCTAGATCAAGGAACATTACTGCTAGCATACCTTCTTTTGCTTTAGCAACAGCAAAAGCTTTTTCAAATTGCATGACAAAATAAGCGCGATTAGGCAGTTCCGTTAGTGCGTCATAATAGATTAGTTTTTTTATTTCTTTCTCGGTTTGCTTTAATTCTGTAACATCTTTAAAGGTTTCAACAACACCAATCAATTGACCCTCTGTATTTTTTAACGATGTTGCCGTAATAACAAAATATTTCTTTTCTTTATTGAATATTTTTTCTTCTTCGTACTCAATTTTTCCCATCCCAGACAATACTCCATTAGCAGGACAATTCGTCGTATGATAGTTTGTACAATGCAGTATGTCAAAGCATTTTTTTCCTTCTGCTTTTTCTCTATCTATTCCTAAGAGCGCTAGTAATGTTTCGTTAATACGAAGAATATTGTAATCAGGATCTATAACTAGCATGCCATCTGCTGTTAAATTAAAAATTTGATACAGCTCCTCATTCGTTGTTTTTAACATATCTAGGGTTTCATATAAATCCTTATTAATTAGAGCTTTAGCCGGCTTTTTATTCCCTATACTTTTATATTTATTTTTTACTTTTACTAGATAATGAAACCAATAATCGAAAAACTTATTGTAACCGATCATAAAAGGATTTCCTCCATGAGTTCTTTTATATATATTGCTGTAATCACTATAACTTTTTTCGACATTTTTTTTAAAAATCCTTTTATAAATATTTTTGTATATCTTTTTGTGTAAAAAAAAAGCCTTTAAAAAAGGCCTCCTTTAAATGTAGCTTAATATAGAGCATTTTCTGTGTTTTTATCAAAAAGATGAATCTTATTCATATCGATAGCTAATTTAACCTCGTCACCTGCTTTTAAATGTGAACGAATATTTATTTTCGCCATTAAGGCTGTATTCCCTATTTCAGATAAATATAAAATCATTTCTGATCCCATATTTTCTGCTACTTCTACTTCAGTTGTAAACTGGCTCTGCGTAGAGGATTCAAGGAATACCAATTCATCATGTATGTCCTCGGGACGTATACCCAAAATAATTTCTTTACCCTCGTAGCCTTTTTCTCGTACCATTTTTGCTTTTCCTTCAGGAATCTCTAATTGTAGTCCTTCGTTTGTAAATACAATTTGATTCCCATTAGTTTCTAGTTTTCCTGAGATAAAGTTCATTGCAGGAGAACCAATAAATCCAGCAACAAATAAATTGTTTGGATGATTATAAATATTGGTTGGTGTATCTACCTGTTGAATAACTCCATCCTTCATAACAACGATTCGATTACCCATTGTCATCGCTTCTGTTTGGTCATGGGTAACATAAATAAATGTTGTTTCCAAACGTTTATGAAGTTTGTTTATTTCTGCTCTCATTTGTACTCTTAATTTCGCATCTAGATTAGATAGCGGTTCATCCATAAGGAAAACCTTTGGTTCCCGAACAATCGCTCTTCCTAAAGCAACACGCTGTCTTTGTCCCCCAGATAATGCTTTTGGCTTACGTTCTAATAAATGTTCAATATCGAGAATTTTTGCTGCATCGTGAACTCTTTTATCAATTTCACTTTTACTAAACTTTCTTAACTTTAATCCGAAAGCCATATTATCATATACAGTCATATGAGGATACAATGCATAGCTTTGGAAAACCATTGCAATATCTCTATCCTTTGGTGCTTTATTATTAACTAATTCATCACCTATAAACAGCTCTCCTTCGGAGATTTCCTCAAGACCAGCAATCATTCTTAACGTAGTAGATTTACCACAACCTGATGGTCCAACAAGAACAACAAATTCCTTATCTTCAATCTCTAAATTAAAATCCTTTACTGCCACTACTTCCTCACCATATTTCTTATAAATATGATTTAAAGTTACATTTGCCATACGTAATACCCTCCATTTACCTCTATATATTTGCTTACTTACATTTTATCTCTATCAAAGAACATTATCTATTAGCAGTCTTTACAAGATTTATTATTTATTCTTGTGCAGTTTTATCCATCCCTTTTTTTAATACATATAACAATTTTACAATCATTGCACCGTCTAGTGTTTTGACATCAATCCCAGTCTGTTGCTTCACTTTATCCAACCGGTATTGTAATGTGTTTCTGTGAACAAACAATCTTCTAGCAGTTTCACTCATATTAAGATTTTCTTCAAAGAAAATTTCTACTGTTCGATAAAGCTCATGGTCTAACTCCCATTGGTTTAGTCTCAACTCTTTTAATGCCTGTTGAGGTATTTTTGAAAGAAACCTTTCTATATAGTATTGCCATGGGAAAAACAACTGAATTTTGTTATTTAGCCTCTGAATCCACTTCACATCCCTTAATAGTTCATGACCAAAATCAATGATATCATAAAGCTTATTTACAGGATGATGCATCCCAA
>JAENYW010000148.1 GCA_016841555.1 Tepidibacillus decaturensis | reverse complement strand
ACGATACGTCATGTCAACAAATGGTGGGAATTCACCAAAGGAAGCTACTAAAGCTGGTCCATAAAAAGTTTGTATCCCTGTTTTGGCATAGATGGCTAATAAAATAACAGTTGCATCGGAAAAGCCAACCATAATCTTTGGATGCTTCTTAAATGCTTCATAATCAATATAGGGTAATAGAGAATTCGAGTTTGTTCCTCCTATTGTTGAAATGATGCATGTCACATCTGGATTTCTAATAAGCTCGTTTAATTCCTCTGCTCTTTCCTGTATACTTCCAGATCTGTAGTAATCCTGTTTACCTGTCAATTTTCCTGGCAACAGATTAAATCCTTTGCTTTCAAGAAATTTCTTTGCTCTATCAAATCGTAAAGGAGAGGTAAATGTAGCTGGAGAAGAAGGAGTATAAAAACCTATCGTATCCCCTTTTTTTAATCTATTTAATAACATCCTATTTTCTCCTTTGTCTTCTTATCTTTATAAAATTCAATTTTTTTCAATCAATATAGATTCTTATTCTACTCTACTCATTCCTACTCTTTCTAATATTTCATTAGAATTCATTACTTCCTGCTTTATCGTAAATTCCGTAAATTGTTCATCCTTCCATCTAACGATATCAATAAGAACCTTATCCTTTTCTATATGAATATCCTTAAATTCTGTTAATTTTTCAGGTACTATTGGTGAAGAAAGCTGTTTCTTATCCATATCATAAACATATAAACTGCCACCCTGTGTAATTGTTCCATACGCATATCCTATGATTAATAATAAATACCTATCATCTAACCAATCTACAGCTTTAGGGGTATTTTGGTTAGTTAAATCATAACCATTTAAAAATTGTTGAGTTTTTCTCGTTACAATATCATATACATACAAATCACCAATAGTTTCCCATTCATGAGGGGTAATATAGACAAACCTTTTTCTATCAGGAGATATAGCTGGTAATGAAGGGAAATTATTATCAATGAGTTGTATTCTCTTTTTATCAACTATAAAAATGTATTTTCCTTCATTCTCCATATATAAAACCGTACTTCCATCAGCAAGCTTTTCTTCATTTAATAATTGAAACTCATCGAGATTTATGTTCATATCGCCTTGAGAATCAAGTAGTATGGGAGGGATTGTAAGTGAGAATAGCACTACTATATAAAATAGGCTCTTAAGCATCACGTTTCATCTCCTTTAAAAATAGATTTACAAATCATTTATCATGTACTTTAACCATTTTTGCTGATAACTATTAATGATAGGCATATTGTCAACTGGTACCCAAAACAATTCTACAAGATGATTATCTGTATTCCATTCCCAAGTAGCTGGACCTTCCCCTTCAAAATGTAATCTGTAAAAATAACGTTTTACCTTTTTTGTTAATGCATCACTAGGTACCCAACCTATAATGTGATAAGAGATATATTTTGGATCATTGATATCGTCATATTCCTTATATTCTATTTGATGATATCCATATTTAGATTGTAGATGAGAGACGTATATCCCTTTTCGTATTTCAACCCAATCTAAGCTATTAGCATCTGGTCTAGAGTACACTTTCGTTTTCTTATCAATCATAAATTCGTCATTTATAATATCAATATCTTCATATCCTAATAGCTTTATATCCTTAAATAGATTTAACCCTGTTTCCTCCTGAGCTTCACGAATCGCTGCATGATAATGATGTTCCCCATCTTCAACAGTACCAGCAGGAAGTTGAATATCGTTGCTCGGATGTCTAAATAATACGATTTCTACGCTATTATTTACTTTTCTTGTAATGAAGGACACTACTTTCTCTACCATTTTTTCACACCTTCCGATTACTCTCCACATTGCTCAACTCTCATATGGCAGTAGCTTTTTTTATATGAAACGAATCTTATCATTTTACAAGCTTATACATTAATAGATCGTCAACATAGTGGTTATCTGCTAATTTAATATGTTGTACTCGTCGGCCTTCTTCATGAAAGCCCAAGCTTTTATATAAATGAATTGCTCTATCATTTGTAGAAAAAACGGCTAAGCCCACTTTTTTTATCATTGGGTTTTCTTCTGCCCAATTTAATAATTCTTTTATTAATACTCTTCCTATTCCTTTATCTCTCCATCCATTTCTTATGGTTATTCCAAATTCCCCAGTATGAGATAGTTTTTTTCTAGGTTGATTTTGAAAGATAAGCCAGCCTATAACCCTATTATTTACTTCTGCTACTAATAAAAGTTTTCCATCATTATCTATAAAGCCTTGTATCCACTTTTCCTCCTCTTCTTTTGTTATTATAAATTCTTCTGGCGTTGAAATTACAAATTCTCCTTCTTCCATAACAGATCGTGTAATTTTTATAAGTGATAAAGCGTCTGATTGATTACCATTACGAATAATAAGTTTTTCACCAGTTTTTAATAGGTGATTTGTTGACTGAATAACGCCCATGGTTATTCCTCCTAATCTACTAAGATATGAAGGCTATAAATCATTTGTTTTCTAAATACATGAACCTTCCTTTAAAGTCTTCAACATTCCCATTGAACACGTTTATATCAACATACATATCTATTCCATTGACTCTTCCTCTATTGCTATATTGCCAGAATAACCAATTAGAATGTTCAAGTGATGGGGATTTAAGAATATCACGAATCCATATATCATATTCGTCGAGCTTGCCCTTCACATAAGTATTATATGTATCATAGGTAACATACAATATTGGTTTCTTTTTGTAATGCTCCTCAAGTAAAGTAGTTAAAGTTATGAGTTCTTCTCTAACAATATTGGGATCATATTTCAAATCTATTTCGATATCTATCACTGGAGGTAAACTGTCATTTTCCATAGGAACAATATGAATAAAGTTATTAGCTTGTTCTTCACCACTACTCCCCATTGAAAAAAAATGATATGCCCCTGCTAAAATTCCTTGTTTCTTTGCTTCTTTCCAGTTATAAATGAAGGTATTATCAACATAATCCTTTCCTTCTGTTGCTTTCATAAATACAAAGTGATATTTGTAAGTATCTTTTACCTTTTTCCAATCTATTTTCCCCTGATAATGAGATACATCTAACCCTTTTGTTTCATATTTCATGGCAAACAAGGAATTGTGCCAAATAATCCCTTTATATTCTAACAAAAATAATGAAATGCCTACTAAAATTGTTACTATTAATACTTTTTTTAACTTCCGCATGTTGTTCTCCTTCGAATATTATTGAGAGTTTCCTAACTTGAACCTAAATTTGTATTTACCAATTACATGATCAATGGGTACACTACCTATGCTTCTGCTATCCCTACTATGGTTTCTGTTATCTCCCATAACAAACACATGATTATCAGGAATAATTACCTTTTTCACTTTGAAATAATTCGGTTGTTCTTTAACATAGGGTTCAACTAAAACTTCTCCATTTCTTATAATTTGACCATCAGTAAATTCTAGAATATCTCCAGGCTTGCCAATAACTCGTTTTATCCAATATTTTTCTTCTACTTCTTTTTTAAATAACATACTTGTGATTAAATTGTTCTTCAGGTTTTCTGTCAACTCATCCGTGAAGGTACGAGGTGCATTTATATCGCTATCAACAATGACTATATCTCCATATTCTGGAATCGAATCTAATATATTTACTAATTTGCTAACGACTACTCTATCATTATCATGTAGCGTCGGTTCCATTGAGTGACCTTCAACATAGGTTTGTTGAAAAACAAAAGCATTAATAAGAATTGCTAATACAAGTGCGACGAGTATATTTCCCGTCCAACTCATTATTTCTTTTATTATCTTCATCACACTTCCTCCAATAAAAAATTGTTTATTTATATATACAAAACCTATAACTCCTTTATCATTCTTATAGATTCTTTATATTCTTCTATACAACTTCTAATGTTTTTTTAATATTAATACCATAAAATCTTCATCTAAATAAATTCCATTACTTTTTACTGCATTTTTCTCCGTTCCATATACTTGAAATCCATAGGATTTGTATAAATTTTTTGCTGGCTCATTTTTTGTAATGACAGCCAGATTTATTTGTTCTAAGCCTTTCATATTATTAGTCCTGCGTAAAATCTCTTCTATTAATATTTTTCCAACTCCTTTTTTTCTTAATTCAGGTACCACATACATTCCCCACAATAAACTTTTATGTTTTACTTTTTCCTGATATTCTCTTCTAAAGCCAACAAATCCAATTAGTTCATTATTTGAGAATCCTCCTAATATAAAGTTTTCATCGGCTGCCCATTCATTTGTAAATCTATGTAGATAAAAAGTTTTTGTTATGTTTACTTCTTCCTCATAGGTCCTTAAGAATGAATCAGAATCTTCTATTAATCCTCGTAGCCTTAATTCTCTATATTCATCAATGTTTTCAGCAGTTAATTTTTTTACTATCATGTTTATCTTCCTTTTTCATGATTTTCTAATATCTATTTATTCTAAAATACTTTAACGCTAGATGTTGCTATATGGTATTAAGGTATGCCCAAACTCAAAAGGAATACCATCACTAATAAATTCTTCTATTTCTTCTTCAGTAAAGCTTTTTAAATCAGAATATGGGATTGAATGCTTTACCTCAAATATCCCTTTTTCAAGTTGTTTATAATCAAAAATATAGTTAATCGGATTCGTTATTCCCGAAATATTTTCATAATTCTAAAACCTAATCTATAGATGCCTTTCGCGAACCCCATCCGATATCATTATATTAATTCCACCACTTGAATAACCGCTATATCTTTCATGATTTAATGAAGATACATCCACTTGGAAAGGTATTGAAAATATTTTTGTTTCCTTTGGATGTATTGTTAATTTATAATTATCTATCGCATTTATATCATGTAGAAAATTGATAACTTCGTTATATTTAATGTTGTCAAGCGAAACATAAAAAACAACCTCCATATTTCCATAATTAACAAATGTAAAATTACATTCACCATCAAATATGTTATCATCGTCAGTTGTATAATTACACGAACTAGTTTCCTTCTTATATTCAAGCGCATAAACTCCCTTAGCAAAATAGGTTTGATATTCTTTAAGAATAAATGAAGGAAGAAACAGAGAAATAATAATTACCAAAAAAATAATCTTCCTAGAAAATCTCTTAGATAAAATAATAAGACCGACAATAAAAAATACAAATGAAATGATACCGACATAATATATCCCATATGTACCATTTGACCAAGAGCTAATACCAAATATTTTAAATAATATTTCTCCTAAAGGAGTATTATTAGGGTATTTCCAAGTTAAAGCTAAAGATAATCCAATAATACTAAACGATATAGGCAAAACCTGAGACTTTTTCATTGTATAACCCCCTAAACGATCTTTTAATATTAGAATCATTCAACCAATGTATTTACTATGAAATTATAATATTATGTTAAATAAAGGATTATACTCTTTGAACAAGCTATTAAGTCATAGTAGAAATAATCAAAACTAATATTAGAATGATAGTAGCTATTACTTGAATTCGTTTCATTCAAAACCCTATCTCATTGAATTTTTTTAATAAATGATGCGCCAAATGTTCCTTTCCCCACACTATCTACGCTGCCTGTCATATGAACATGGCCATCTTCATCAATAAATATTTCAATTATTCCACCAGGCATATGTACTTTTACATTATTATCTACGTAACCTAAATAAATTATCTATTTCCTTCTTCCTTCGCCTTACGATAGCCATACAATACACAAGTCCCATTTCTATCTATATCTTCAACTTCTAGGCCGCATTTTTTATAGAAATTATAATTATTAGGAGTAGTATGTGCGAACCAGTCTCCATGTGGAAGTTTATTTAAGCATAACCTTACTAGTTCTTTACCAATACCTTTCCCTCGATGTGTTCTTTTCACCACTAAATCATATATAGTGGCGTACATTACCTTATCAGATATTACTCTAACCATTCCGACCATTTCTTCATTATCCCAAACAGTAAACGCCCAAGTTGAATTCTCGAACGCTATAGTAAATTTTTCATTTTGCCATTCTGGTAAATCTTTAGATAACCACTCAGCGTCTATGAATAAATCTCTAAGGAATGTAGGATTCAAACCATGAGTACCTTCTCGAATAATTAATCCTTTAAAGTATGTATACATATTTCCAACTCCTAATCAATACCGTGGTATAAATTCTTTATTTTTCTGTTAATATAGCTTCTTGTATTGCTAACTTATTATTATAAATCCAATAAAGCGTTTCGAGGTTTATTTTAGCTATGTCCTTGTTCTCCAAATCGTAAAAATAAGCTGTGAAAATTATCTGTATTGACAATATGACATAAAAAATACTTTGTATCTCTAATTGAGATAAGTTGTTTTCACTATTGTATCCTCTTACTAACTCTCGTAAGATATTTGGCCACATTTCTCTTTTACTAGCTTCACTAAATTTACTTGAAAGAATTGAAGTTGAACAGTAACATAAATCAAATAATCTAATACCTTTCGTTGAAATGTCAAAGTCAAGAAACCCAATTATTTGATTCTCTTTAAGCAAGATATTTCCTGGGTGCGTATCTCTATGTATGATTTGTTTAGCAAGAAGATCAACATTGGGGAAAAAGATAAGGTTAAGCTCTGAAACAATAGACTGAAACATATCGTTATTATCTATCTCCTTTAGAATGGTTGGTATTGCCCAATCTTCAAGCTGTTCCTTAAGCTTCATTTCTGGAAAGAGTTCATCTAAACCACTCTCTTTTAACCCTTTATGTAATAGAGCTATAGCCTTTCCATATAAAAATCCTCTTTCAAGTGCACCATCATCAAAATGCTCTTGATATATCTTCCCCGGTAAAGCTTTATACAAACAATAATACTTCCCCTTTGTTTCTACAAAATATTTATCCAATTTATTTACTAATGGAACAGATGTTTCAATCCCATAACGTGACAATACTTTATATAAATCAATCTCCATATCTATTTCAGTCAAATTCTTCTTTTCTTTAAAATAATATTTTTGCCCATCTATACCTATAATAGAATGGACTTTACCTGTAGAACTATTTACTTTATTTATTTGAGTTACTGAGCCAATATTCCAATTAAGAGCTATTTCTTCTATTAGATTTGTCATACAATTCACCGTCCTATTAGATAATGTTCGATAATAATTTTACATTGTGTTTGCTATCTCTATCAACTTCCACTATTATCCTATGAACCTTGAATAACATCTTCAATCTCCAGCAATAAAAGCATCCATTTTCCAGATGCCATTTTCTTTATTAAAACTAGCTCTGTAATCAATGGCACTTCTAATATATTTACTTTCCACATAGCCACGTTCACCTGATGGAAGCTGGATTTTAAGCCAATCTAAGCCATCATTATATACTTCAAATACATGATAATCATATACAGGTTTTATGATATTATAATCTAAGTGTGAAATTATAGTTGAATCTAGCTTCGGCTTAGCATATACATTCACATTTTTAGCGATACTTACGGAGTATTCAAAAGCATCATATTCATCTTCATCAGGAAACATTTGAAATACATATGGAAACCAGTAAGAAGTGAATTGATTACTATTTTTGGGATAACCAGTTCCTCCAAGTTCTAAGACTTGTTTCAATTCCTCCCACAATTCTGATCTTTCTGGCTTTTTATTTATTTGCCACTCCTTGTTAAAAGATT
>JAENYW010000147.1 GCA_016841555.1 Tepidibacillus decaturensis | reverse complement strand
CGAATGGATAGTAAGTAGAACTGGAATAAAAGAGAGAAGAATTGCTTCTGATGATCAAGCTTCCTCTGATTTAGCCTATGAGGCAGCTTTAAAAGCTCTAGAAAGTGCTAATATTTCTGCAGAGGAATTAGATTTGATTATTGTAGCTACGATAACTCCTGATCATTCCTTTCCATCTACGGCAAGTATTTTACAGGATAGATTAGGTGCAACTAAGGCTGCTGCCTTTGATTTATCTGCTGCTTGCTCAGGATTTGTATATGGAATTACAACAGCTTCGCAATTCATTGAAGCAGGGTTATATAAGCATGTTTTGGTTATCGGTGTAGAGACTTTATCCAAGATTACAGATTGGACAGACCGAAATACCTGTGTCTTATTTGGTGATGGTGCTGGTGCAGCCGTTCTTGGATCTGTAGAAGAGGGATATGGATTTTTATCCTTTGAATTAGGATCAGATGGCTCTGGTGGTGACTTGTTAAAGCAGGAAGCAGGAGGCTCAAGAACTCCAGCTACAGAGGAAACAGTAAAGGAAAAAAAACATTTTCTTTATATGGCTGGTAGAGAAGTATTTAAATTTGCAGTGAAAATTATGGAGCAAGCCTCTATCCGTCTTGTTGAGAAAGCAGGGTTGAATAAAGAGGATATCAATTTCTTTGTACCGCACCAAGCTAACTTAAGAATCATTGATTATGCGAGAAAAAGACTTGATTTGGCTGAGGATAAAGTATTTATCAATTTAGATCGTTACGGAAATATGTCTGCAGCCTCCTTACCTATCGCTTTAGATGAAGCGGTAAAGTCCAATAAAATTAAAAAAGGGGATAATGTCTTGTTAATTGCTTTTGGTGGTGGATTAACATGGGGTGGAGCAGTTATTAAATGGTATGACAAAAGTGAGTAAAGGAGCGTTTTTCATTGAGTAAAGTAGCTGTAATTTTTCCTGGTCAGGGCTCACAATATGTGGGGATGGGATTAGAATTTAGTCAGCATTTCCCTAAAGCGAAGGAATTATTTATTCAAGCAGATAGTCTATTAGGATATTCTCTTTCGCCTATTATTTTTGAAGGACCAGAAGAAACACTTAAATTAACAGAAAATACGCAGCCTGCGATTCTTTTAACAAGCTTAGCCATTTGGAATGTATTAAAGGAAGAAAATAGTCTATCTGTGGATTATATGGCAGGACATAGCTTAGGTGAATATAGTGCACTTTCTGCAGCAGGTAGCTTGGCCTTTGAGGATGCGTTAAAGCTGGTTAGAAATCGTGGAAGATTTATGGAAGAAGCAGTTCCTTATGGAGAAGGAACAATGGCTGCAGTTATGGGGTTGGAGCGAGAAGCTTTAGAGACCATTTGTGATACAATAACGAAGTCTGGACATTCTGTTCAATTGGCGAATCTAAACACACCAAGTCAGATTGTTATTTCTGGATCTACCCAAGGTGTTCAATTGGCAGGACAGGTTGCCCAAGAAAAAGGTGCAAGAAGAGTTATTCCTTTACCTGTAAGCGGACCTTTTCATTCAAGATTAATGCAGCCTGCTAAGGATAAGCTGGAGCCATTGGTTTATGATACAGATATGAAAAAAGCAGTTATTCCAGTTGTGATGAATGTGAATGCTAAACCTGAAATAGAACCTACGTCTATAAAAAGAAACTTAGTAGACCAAGTTACCTCACCAGTTTTGTGGACAGACACAGTAGAATGGCTGGTAGAACAGGGCGTTGATACCTTTATTGAAGTAGGACCAGGAAAGGTTTTATCGGGATTAGTAAAAAAGATTAACCGTAACGTTAAAACATATAATATTGAAGATGTTGCTTCCTATGAAGCGTTTAAAGAACAGTTTAAAGGTGGGAACGAATAAATGCTTGATTCAAAGGTTGCGATTGTAACAGGTGCATCAAGAGGAATTGGTAGAGAGATTGCTTTAACATTGGCTGAGTCGGGAGCAAATGTGATTGTTAACTATATGGGAAATACAGAAAAAGCAGAAGAGGTTGTTGAGCAGATTAAACAAATGGGGCGAGAAGCACTTGCTGTTCAAGCCAATGTAGCGGATAGTAAACAGGTAGAGGAATTAATCAAGACTGCTGTTTCTCAATTTGGCAGAGTAGATATTTTAGTCAATAATGCTGGAATTACAAGAGATAATATCATTATGCGAATGAAAGAAGAAGAATGGGATCAAGTCATTGATACGAACTTAAAAAGTGTTTTTCTTCTAAGTAAAGGGATATCTCGTCAAATGATGAAGCAAAGGTCTGGAAGAATTATCAATATTTCTTCTGTTGTAGGTATTTTAGGTAATCCTGGGCAGGCTAATTACGTGGCTGCAAAAGCAGGGGTTATAGGTCTTACAAAGACGTTAGCCAAAGAGCTATCTGCTAGAGGTATTACCGTAAATGCAGTTGCTCCTGGCTTTATTGATACGGATATGACAGCAGGATTATCCGAAGAAGTGGCGAAACAATTAATGGAGCAAATTCCACTAGCTAGATTGGGAACACCAAAGGATGTAGCAAAGGTTGTTACATTTTTAGCCTCTGATGATGCCTCCTATATGACAGGGCAGGTATTACATGTTGATGGCGGAATGGTAATGTGACTTTTCATTTTGATAAGAATACCTTATAATACTTGAGAGGAGGTGAACGATCTTGGCAGATGTATTTGATCGCGTTAAAAAAATTATTGTAGATCGTCTTGATGTTGATGAAGAAAAAATTACTCCTGAAGCTTCTTTTAAAGAAGATCTTGGTGCCGATTCTTTAGATATTGTTGAGTTGGTAATGGAATTAGAAGATGAGTTTGAAATGGAGATTTCTGATGAAGATGCAGAAAAAATCAACACTGTTGGTGATGCAGTTAATTACATACAAGCTCTGCAATAATATAATTCCAAAAAAGTCCCGTTATTACGGGACTTTCTCCACAATTAATGATTAATGAATAGCGTTTTTTCTTTTGAACTTATATCAGTTTTTTCGATATATAAGGGGTGAATACAATGAGTAATCGAGTAGTTGTTACTGGTGTAGGAGTTATTACGCCTGTTGGCAATAACATAGATGATTTTTGGAACGCACTAATAGAAGGTAAATCAGGAATTGATGTTATCACACAATTTGATACAACGGATTTTCCAGTGAAAATTGCTGGAGAGGTTAAAGATTTTGATATCACAGAATTTATGGATAAAAAAGAGGCAAGAAGATTAGATCGTTTTACACATTTTGCTGTTGCAGCATCAAAAATTGCATTATCTGATGCTGATTTAACGATTGATGACTCCAATGCAGAACGTATTGGTGTTTACATTGGTTCAGGAATAGGTGGGCTACATACGATTGAAGAACAGCATAAAGTGTTGTTAGAAAAAGGTCCTAAGCGCATTAGTCCATTTTTTATTCCAATGTTAATTAGTAATATGGCAGCAGGGCAAGTATCCATTGTAACTGGTGCGAAAGGATTTAATAGCGCTCCAATCTCTGCTTGTGCTACTGGTACCCATGCGATTGGTGATGCTTACCATATGATTAAACGAGGCGATGTGGACGCGATGATTGCAGGTGGAACAGAAGCAACCATTACTCCGTTAGCGGTGGCTGGTTTTTCATCTATGAAAGCTGTTTCAACTAGAAACGACGATCCTAAAAAAGCAAGTCGTCCATTTGATAAAGATAGAGACGGTTTTGTTATGGGAGAAGGGTCAGGTATTCTTATTCTAGAATCATTAGAGCATGCAAAAAAACGCGGAGCAAAAATCTATGCTGAAATCATTGGCTATGGTGCTACCGGTGACGCTCATCATATGACTGCGCCTGCTCCTGGTGGAGAAGGTGCTGTAAGGGCGATGAACATGGCACTTCGTAATGCAGGTGTTAAGCCAGAGGAAGTAGATTACATCAATGCTCATGGTACGTCTACTGGTTTAAATGACAAATATGAATCAATGGCAATTAGAACATCCTTTGGAGAGCATGCTGATAAATTAGCTGTTAGCTCTACAAAGTCAATGACAGGGCATTTATTAGGGGCTGCAGGTGCTGTAGAAGGGATTGCACTGGCTTTAACAATAAAAAATAGCATGGTACCTCCTACTATCAATTATGAAACACCTGATCCAGATTGTGATTTAGATTATGTTCCAAATGAAGCAAGAAAAATGGACGTGAATATTGGACTATCTAATACCTTCGGCTTTGGTGGTCATAATGCTACAATAGTAATGAAAAAATATAAAGATTGATTTTGGTGGTGAACATTGGTGGCAATAGATTTCAAACCTCTTCAAGAAAATATCAATATACATTTTCATGATAGTTATTTCTTGAAGCAGGCCTTTACTCATTCTTCTTATGTTAATGAACACAGACGCAAAAATTTAGAAGATAATGAAAGATTAGAATTTCTAGGAGACGCAGTACTAGAATTAGCGGTGTCTGATTATTTATTCAAGCATTTTCCCGATATGAAAGAAGGAGAAATGACCAAACTAAGAGCTGCGATTGTATGTGAATCTTCTCTGGTGAAGTTCGCAGAAGCCCTTTCCTTTTCTGATTATATACTGCTTGGAAAAGGGGAAGAAAATACAGGGGGCAGATATCGACCAGCTTTACTTGCAGATGTGTTTGAATCCTTTATTGGTGCTCTTTATCTCGATCAAGGAATTGAACAGGTACAATCCTTCTTAGATAAACACATTCTCTCTAAAATTGATCATGGATTCTTTTCACAAATGAAGGATTATAAAAGTCAATTACAGGAATATGTGCAGCAGGACAATATCGGAGAGATTGAATATAAAATTGCAGATGAAATTGGACCTGCTCATGATCGAGAATTCCATTCCGAAGTACGCATTGAAGGAAAAATATACGGCTTAGGAATTGGACGAAGTAAGAAAGAGTCAGAGCAGGAAGCTGCGAAAAAAGCACTAATTAAATTTGGCGTTCTCAAAGCAGAATAAATATATTGCCACCAAGAGTTGAGAAACCTTAACAAACAAAAAAGGCTGTTGATCCAAGCGATCAACAGCCTTTTTGTGTGGGTAGATATTTTATAGAAAATTGATAGTAATAGCAGGAAATGGAATACATTTGTTGTAGTATATAAGATATTCGTAATGTATTCAGATGAACGGGGAGTATACAAATGAAAAAATATTTTTTATTCATGTTATATTGGGGAAGTATCTTATTTTCCGTTCTAGCACAGATATCCGAGAAATTTATTATCTGGTTAGAACCATATGCTCTCTCTATGCTTGATGCAAGAATGGATTTTACATTTGGTCCTGTAATACTTAACTATTTTTTGTTGTATATGTTGAAAAAAGCAAAAACAAATCGATTTCTTTTAATTATCCTGATTGTAATAAATACGTTATTTTTCATCTATTATTTCTATTATCAGTTTATTTGGAATGTTACTAGGTGAATAGAAGGAAGGCAAAAGAGATGGCTATTTTAAAGAAAAATTTAAAAAAATCAATTGTTACATTAATTATATTAAGTTTAGTGATATCAACTGCATTTTTGCTAAAAGTTAATAGGTCATACTACATATCATCCTACAATGATAATATAAAAGTTTATCATGAGTCTTTACGACATTTGGATGAATTAAATCATCTGATGAAAGATTCTATAGAAGATAATGTTATAAGTGATATTGAAAAGAATGAATTATTAAAAGCAATAATATATAAAAGCAATTCATTTAGTTTTTTAGAAACAATGGTTAATCCGATTAATAAAGAAAATGAATTTATTAGTGAAATACTTAATGGTTTAGCGCGAACATTTATTAATACTAAATTTTCAGAAGAGGAGATAACTGTACCCAATATTTCAAAAATAAACAATTATTTAGATAACATCATTATGAGTATGGAAGAAGCTTACCCAATATCAGTGGGGAATCCACAAATCAATATGACTAAGGATTTAAAAGAAAAAATAATGAAAGATATTCAAGTGTTAAATAAATATATAGAATTGTCAAAACCTCCTATCGTGTCTCCTCCAACTAATAAAATCGGTTATGAAGACACTATATTTCTGGAAAATTTTATACAATTATTGAAACATAAAGATAGCAAGAGCTTACTTCAATTAATGATAGATATGGATTCTGAATATTATTCTGAATACTTAGAAGTCGATGAAACATTTATTAATAATTTTATAAGATTGCTTGAATACGATATTGAATTGGATAGCATCAAATATGAAATGGTAAATAGGAGTGATTATAGTTCAGCTTTTCAATTTAAAGGACAGCATGGAGGAACGGATGTAACCTTAGAGAATTTGTTTTATATAATTTACGAAGAGGGAAAAATAACCTCATTTAGTTGGGATTATATTAGATATGCCCCTTTTTTTGAAAGGATGGCAAATGATTATCTCCATTTTATAAAGCTTGGTGATACGAAAAGTCTTGCTAATTTTATGAGTGTAGATGATCTTACCTATTCAGAAGAAAAGGCAAAGAAAATTATTAATATCTATCGTACTTATTTTGATGATATCGATTCTTTAAATATTATCTATAATGGAAATTCTCAATTTATAGTAAGGGATAAAGATAATAATTCCCATTGTTTTCATATCGCATATGGTGATGGGCTTATGGGAATTCGTGATTCCTTTGCACCAGAACCAGATTAAGAGTCTACTTATATAATAAATGTTTGTTGAAGAATTAGAAAAAAATTTGAGGGTGATGTAGATGAAGAAATCATTTATTATTCTATTAATTCCAATAGTGTTTCTTTTTAATGGATGTAGTGGAGCTGAGGAAATAAATAATTCAATTAATGACTTGAAAAATCAGTTAAGTGAAAAAGAAGCCATCATTAATAATTTACAAAATAAAATAAAGGAAAAGGATAATAAGATTGAAAATTTAGAAGCTAGAATAGGCGACCTTGAAAAAGTAGAAAGTGTTACAAATGAAATTTTAGCTGATGAAGATTACATCCCATATCGTGATAACCAAAAAGGTCTTGAGGGTTATAGGGACAAGGAAGGAAACATACTTATTGAACCTAAATATAGATATGCAAATAAATTTTCTGATGGTGTAGCTAATGTAAGTATAGGGGATCGGAGAGGGTTTATTGATAAAACAGGTGCAGTCCTATTCGAAATTGATTCTGATACCTTAGACTCTTTTTCCGAAGGGCTGTTACGAATTAATTATGGAGATTATGAAAATGGTAAGTGGGGATTTTTAAACAAGAGTGGAGAACTAGTTATTGATGCGCAGTATGAAATGGCTTTACATTTTTCAGAAGGTCTAGCAGCAGTAAAAAAGAATAGTAACTGGGGATTTATAGATAAGGATGGGAAAACTGCTATTGACTTTACGTTTGACTATGCCTGTAGCTTTTCAGAGGATCTCGCTGCAGTGAATAGTCTAGGGGAATGGGGATATATTCACAAAACAGGAGTGATGGTTATTCCTCCACAATTTGATACATGGAATTATTTCGAAAACGGAAAAGCCGTAGTGAAAATCGGAGGAAAGAGTGCTTATATCAATAAAAGAGGAGAAGTAACATGGACAGATAAGGAGACCTATCAAGAAGGTATTGTTTTACCAGTAGATGACTCAAATAAGGACATGGATTTTCAAAGCTTCAAAAATGAAATGCTACAAGCGATCAAGAACAAAGATGTAGACTTCATAAAGACACATACAGATAAAGATATTAAGTAT
>JAENYW010000146.1 GCA_016841555.1 Tepidibacillus decaturensis | reverse complement strand
ATCAAGCGATAATAGAGCAGATAAATGTAGATTTGACAGGTGCAAGAACGATGTTTCAGGAGGCTTATGATTATGCACTCCTTCCTGGAGGACCACAAGAATATTGCACTGCACTTGAAGATGACATTGCAATGATTGATCAGTTAATAGAGGAAATAACCAATGATTTTTCCGTATTTACTGAACATATTCATCAAATAAATCACAAAAGATTGGGTAAGACAGCAAAAGAGACAGATGAAGAAATAAAGGATGAAGTAAAAGCTATGCGAGAGCATGGAAAAAAAATTATAAAGGACATCAGAGAGAATATACTGATTAAATCAATAGAAGCATTTGCAGAAGAGTTAAATGAGCTATACCCTTATATGCGTTATCTTTCTCAAGTTGTAGATGATTTTCAGACTTTATTTTTAAAAAAGAAGCAGGAAAAAGGGATGGTAGATTTTAATGATCTTGAGCATTATGCACTTTCTGTTTTAGAAAATGAACAGGCTGCTAAGGAGTATCAACAGAAATATAACTATATTTTTGTAGATGAATATCAGGATAGCAATATCGTACAGGAAACCCTTCTATCCTTCATAAAAAGAGAAAGAAATCTGTTTATGGTAGGAGATGTGAAACAGAGTATTTATCGTTTTCGTTTAGCAGATCCTTCTCTTTTCATTGAAAAATATGATTATTTTTCTACAGAAGCACCAGCGGATAATATCCGTATTGACTTAAGTAAAAATTTTCGAAGTAGAGATGAAGTAATAAATGGAGTGAACTATCTTTTTCGTCATATCATGTCAAAAGAATTTGGTGAGATAGCATATGATGAAAACGCATATTTATATCTAGGAGCAGAAACGCTTCCAATGGATAACGCTTCTATTGAAATAAACATAGTTGAAAAAAATGCAGAACGTAGTGTATTAGAAGAAGAAGTAGAAGAATTAGCAGATATGGAAGTAGAAGCAAAAATAACAGCGAAAAGAATCAAGGAACAGCTAGGAAAACAAATATATGATGCAAAATTAAAGCAATATCGCTCCATAACCTATAGGGATACGGTTGTTTTATTACGTACCACAAAGGATTGGGCACAAGCATTTTCGGAGATATTTGTAAAAGAGGGAATACCTGTATATGCCGATGTAAATGAAGGATATTTTGCAGCTCTAGAAATTAATATTTTCTTGAACCTATTGAAGGTAATTGATAACAAAAGACAGGACATTCCGTTATTAAGTGTACTACGTTCCGTCATTGGTGGTTATACAATTGAGGAATTAATCAAAATAAGGACAAGTAGTTCTACAAAAACCTATTTTGAAGCAATTGAGGAGTATATCAATAAAGAAACGGATGAGTTAAAAGAAAAATTGGTACCGTTTTTATATAAGGTGGACAGATGGAAAGAAGAATCCAGCTTTATGCCGCTTGATGATTTTATATGGAAGCTGTATATGGATACTGGTTATTATTATTATGTAGGTGCAATGCCTGACGGTTTACGAAGACAGGCTAATTTAAGAGTGTTAATTGATAGAGCAAGACAATTTCAGAAATCCTCCATTAAAGGACTATTCCATTTTATAAGCTTTATCGATAAGCTAAAAGAAAGCAGTGGAGATATGGGAACTGCTAAAACGTTGGCTGAAAATGAAGATGTAGTTCGTATCATGAGTATCCATAAAAGTAAGGGACTTGAATTTCCTGTGGTAATCATTGCTGGAATGGGGAAACAATTTAATTTAATGGATACAAACCAAGCAGTATTATTCCATAAAGAGTTAGGTATTGGGCCTAAATATGTTGATCCTGAAATTAGGCAGTATACCGATACCATTGCCAAAATAGCGATGAAAAACAAAATAAAATTAGAAACCTTATCAGAGGAAATGCGGATTTTATATGTTGCATTAACTAGGGCGAAGGAAAAGTTAATTTTAATCGGATCGATAAAAGAGATAGCAGATGCAATGAAAAGGTGGAAAATGGGCATTAACCCCTATCATCTTTCTAAAGGAAAGCACTATTTAGATTGGATTGGATCTGTACTTCTTCGCCACCCAAATGGAGAAAAGCTTAGAGAATGGGCAGGGATAGATTGGTCGGATAAAAAGCTATTAGATGATGACTCCAAGTGGGAATTCTATCGATGGAGTAAAGCAGACATACAACTGGAAGCGTTGGATGGTAAAATGACAAAAAAAGAGTTTCAGGCACAGCTTAAGGATAGCCTGCCTATATCTTTGTCCGACCAAACGTTAGTGAAGCATCGACTAAATTGGCAGTACCCATATCAAACAGCAACAAGAATACCTTCCAAATTATCTGTTACGGACGTTAAAAAGCTTTCCAATAGGAAGCTTGACAGTTTAGGGATGAAAATTCCATCCCTGGTGAAGAGGCCAAGATTCATGGAGGGGGAAAAGCAATTTTTGGCAATTGAGAAAGGAACAATTACTCATTTTGTTATGCAACATTTAGATTTCCAAAGTATTGAATCAATGGAGCATATAGAAGAACAATTAGCAGAAATGGTAAAAAATGAATTGTTAATGGAAGAAGAAATGAAAGAAGTGGATGTAAGAAAAATAATAACCTTTTTCCAGACAGAAATAGGTGCGAGGATTTTAAAGGCGCGGCAAGTTTTTAGAGAAGAGCCATTTAACCTAGTGAAGCAGGCACGTGATGTCATTCCAAATATTGATTCCTGTGAAGAGAATCTATTGATTCAAGGAGTGATTGATTTATATTTTGAAGAAGAAGATGGACTTGTTTTAGTAGATTATAAGACCGACTATGTTGAGGAAATGAATAAGGATAAAATAATTGAACGGTATAAGGTTCAAATAGAACTGTATAAAGAAGCATTAGAAAAGATAACTAGGAAAAAAGTAAAAGAGTGCTATCTTTACCTATTTCATATTGACGAAGGGGTGAAGCTATGAGAATACTACACACATCCGATTGGCATTTAGGAAGAATATTTCACGGTATTCACTTAACTGATGATCAAGCACATGTTTTGGAGCAGTTAATTGACGTAATAAAAGATACAAGACCTGATGTTATGTTAGTTTCAGGAGATATATTTGATCGTTCTGTACCACCTACCGAAGCAGTCAATCTATTAGATGAGATTATCTCACGTATATTAATAGATTATCAGCTTCCAATGATTATGATAGCTGGAAATCATGATAGCCCAGATCGTTTAGGCTTTGGCAATCGTTTAATGCAGGATAAAGGATTATATATTACAGGAAAGCTGAATCAAGCCTTTCAACCAGTAGATTTATATGATGATTACGGTAAAGTTTCCTTTCATGTTATTCCCTATGTAGAGCCTGCTATTGTTCGAGATAAATTGGAGAATGACGACATACAAACCCATGATGAAGCGATACAAATTCTGATTTCTCAAGTGAAAAAAATGATGGATAAGAACAATCGACATGTTTTACTTTCTCATGCATTTGTTGCCGGAGGAGAGGAAAGTGAATCAGAACGTCCTTTATCTGTAGGTGGCTCTGGGGTTGTTAATGGAGCACATTTTAAGGATTTTCATTATGTTGCACTAGGACACTTACATAAGGCACAGAAAATTGGCTTTAATCATGTCCGCTATTCAGGTTCATTAATGAAATATTCGTTTTCAGAAGTTAATCATAAAAAATCTGTTAGCTTGATTGATATGGAACAGGACGGAAGTATTTCTATTGAGGAAATACCTCTAACACCACGGAGAGATATTAGAAGGCTAGAGGGCTTCATGAAGGATATCCTACAGGGGCCTCAAACGGAAGAAAGCAAGCATGATTATCTGATGGTTACACTTAAGGATGAGGGGGCTATTCTTGATCCGATGGGAAAAATAAGGAAAATATATCCCAATGCACTTCATATTGAACGTCCACAATTTCTTGGTAGTGGTCAGTTAATAAATCCAGATAAAGATTTCAAAAGAATGAATGAAGTAGATTTATTTTCCTCCTTTTATAATCAAGTAGTAGAGCGAACGCTGACAACTCATCATAAAAAAATATTAAATGATGTGATGGAGCAATTCTATCAATCATTAAGGGGGGAATAAGGAATGAGACCTCTCACATTATCGATGAATGCTTTTGGTCCTTATGCAGATGTTCAACACTTAAATTTTGAAGAGCTTGGTAATCGAAGCATGTTCCTCATTCATGGTCCGACAGGGTCTGGGAAAACGACCATATTAGACGCGATTACCTTTGCACTTTATGGAGATACAAGTGGAAATGATAGAAACAGCAAAAACATGAGAAGTCATCATGCAGGGTTAGATCAATTGACTTGGGTGGAATTTCAATTTGAACTAAAAGGAGAAGCTTATCTTGTCCATCGTAAACCAGAGCAGGAACGCATAAAGAAAAATGGAGAAGGAACAACCCTTCAACATGCAGAGGCTATTCTTTGGAAAGTAACCTCCCAAGAGAACGAAAAGGAATTACTTCAATCAGGCTGGAAAAACGTAGCAGATGAAATCGAGAAATTAATTGGTTTTAAAAGTGAACAGTTTCGGCAGGTTATTATGCTGCCTCAGGGTGAATTTCGAAAGCTTTTAATAGCTAATTCTGAGGAACGGCAGCATATTTTAGAAAAGCTTTTTCGTACAGAAATATATCGAAAAATAGAAGAGTTTTTAAAGGAAAACGCTAACAAGCTTAAGCGTGAAATTAATGAATTAGTAATGAAGCAGGAATGGAATTTAAATAAAGCAGGAAAGAAGACAGTAATAGAGCTAGAAGAGGCTATGGAAGAGAATAAAACTAGTCTAAAGCAGGCACAAGAGGAGCTTAAGCAGAAAACAGAGAAGGTGAAGGCTGCACAACAACGGTATTTACATGGGAAGGAAGCCAATGAAAAGCTTCTTGATAAAGAGAAAGGTCAACAAAAGTTAGAACAGCTAAAAGCACTTATCCCTATAAATGAAAAGAAAAAGGTAGAGCTGCATCAGGCTAGAATAGCAGCTACATTAGAGGAAGCGGAAAAGTCTGTACGCTTAAGAGGAAGAGATAAAGAAAAAAGTGAACAAGACCTTACTCTGACGGAGAAAAACCTAGAAGAAGCAGTAAAAATACATGAACAGGCGTTAGCTAATTTGAATGAGGAAAAGGAAAAAGAAACAGTAAGGGAAACGGTAAGGGAAAGGGTATTAAAGCTCGATTCTTACACAGAAAAGGTAAATTCTTTAGAGGATACAAGAAAAAAAGTAAGCATTCTTAGGCAAGAGGTAGAGAAAAGCAGTATAGAAAAATCAACCTTACAGCAGCAGCTACAATCGACAGCAGAAAAGCTAGAGGAGCTAAAAAAGAGTATAGAACAGGCGCAAGCTTATGTGCTACAAATTCCAACCGTTCAAGCAAAGGCAGAGGAACTAGAAAGAATAGCTCAAAAAAAGCAGACACTTGCCAGCTATCATAAGCAGATAATACGTATTCAAGAAGAATATGTACAGGTAGAGAAGGTATATAAAGAATCAGAGGAAGATTATCGTCAAGAAAAAAAACAACTATATGCGATGCAGGAAGCATGGAATAAAGGACAAGCAGCGATTTTATCAGATGGATTGAAAGAGGGGGATTCATGTCCTGTCTGTGGTTCGGAGCATCATCCACAGCTAGCTATCCCCGAAGAATGGCTACCTACCGAAAAAGAATTACAGGAGAAGCAGGGGAAAGTAGAGTACGTTGAAAAGCAAAAGGAGACAAAGGGTAATCAGTTAAGTAAAAAGAACACAGAAAAAGAAAAAATCACACATTTCATTCTAACACTTGAAGAAGAATTAGGAGAAAAGAAAGAAATACCGCTTGAAGCATTAATCAATCAGCTAGCTAAGACAAAAAAAGAGCTGGCACATATGCTTACTCAGGCAGAGCAGGTAGAAAAAGAGAAAAAGAATCTTGAAGCGGTTAAACAAGAAGAAATAGCGATTAAACAAAAGCTAGAGAATCTAGAAGTAACATTGCTAGAGCGAATTCAGGAGTACCAGAAGGCTGATGGAGCATTAAAAGAAAAAGAATCATCTATCCCAGAGGAGTATAGAAGCTATGATGTGTTGCTACAGGCACAAAATCAAGCAACGGATCAGCTAAATCAATTAAATGTATCGTTTGAACAAGCTAAGAAAAGCTTTGACGCTGCAGAAAATAAAAAGACTGCAGAAAAAACCTCTTTTAACAATGCCGAACGAGCATTAGAAGAAGCAAATAAAAAATATACAGATGAACGCATCGTTTTTAAGGAAAGGCTTCAACAGTCAGGGTTTGAAACCTATCAAGCCTATGAAGCTTCTAAGAGAGATACAGTATTTATCGAAGAATTAGAAAAAGAAATAAATGATTTTACTGGAAACCTCCTTGCAGTAGAGGAGCATTTCATAAGGACGAGTAAAGCTGCTGAAGGAATGCAAAAAGAAGATGTGCCAAACCTAGAAAAAATCTTGAATCAAGTAGAACGAGAGAAAGAGGAAGGTTTAAAAAGCCTTCATTCCTTAGAAGAAAAAATAAATAATCAACAAGAGATCTTAAAGGAAATAAACATTTTAGATCAAGGAATGAAGGCAAAAGAAGAGGAATATGCCGTTTTGGGTGATTTAGCAAAGGTAAGTAATGGCGATAATATGCATGGATTAACCTTTCAACGCTTTGTGCTCGGTGCATTACTAGACGATATAACGATTGCAGCAACAGAACGGTTAAAGCTGATGAGTAAAGGAAGGTACCATTTAAGACGGACATTGGATAGAGTAAGGAAAAATGCTGCAGGTGGATTAGAATTAGAAGTCTTTGATACCTATACGGGAATTCAACGTCCAGTAACAACCCTATCTGGTGGAGAAACCTTTCTTGCTTCCCTATCATTAGCACTTGGATTAGCGGATGTTGTTCAATCCTATGCAGGAGGAATAAGCTTAGATACCATATTTGTTGATGAGGGATTCGGTACCTTAGACCCTGAATCATTAGATTTTGCCATAAAAGCATTAATCGATCTTCAAAAGGATGGGAGATTAGTAGGGGTGATTTCTCATGTGCCCGAATTAAAGGAAAGAATTGATGCTCGGCTTGAGGTGAAATCCTCTGAAAAAGGAAGTATAGCTATATTTAATGTGAACAAAACGGGAATGAAAAGGAATAGCTTGAAATCGGAAATGTATAAAGTATAAATAAAATAGAGGAGCTGTCTCAAAAATATTGAGATAGTTCCTCAGCTTGTAGATAAGGCCTAATTTCTACGTCGCTCCAAAGCAAAGGTCGTGACGGTTTTGTTGACCTAAATCTAGGCTATTTTTTTAAAGGCTGTAATTTAGCCACTTTTTCACTTTCGGCTGTATGTTTTCTAGTACCTTGACAGCTAGGACAAGTTTCCGTTCCATCAATTAACTCAAAATAACCTTTTCCACCACAATATTTACATTCCATATAAATTACCTCCCCTTGAATCTTATTTGTTTAATATTACGAAATTTCAGAAAAAAACAAAAACAGGAGAAATGTTTAAATTTCATCTTAATAGCTAGATGTAAGCGGAAACAATAGAACAATGCTTCTTTTTTTATAGAAATTCATGATTTTAATACATTAAATGAGTAAACGACTTATACCATTTTTTTTTGCTAGTTTTCATTCTATATTTTGTTAAAACTCAATAAATTATTCAATTTGACAAAATAATTTCAACAAAAAATAAGGTTTATTAATATATTCTAAAAATATAGAAAATTCAGAAAAAAAGTTCTATAATAGCCA
>JAENYW010000145.1 GCA_016841555.1 Tepidibacillus decaturensis | reverse complement strand
TCTCTCCAAGGTTTTTTCTCTTTCCTTTATCACTTCTTCTAAATCCATGCTCGCAGCTCCTTTCCTACGTTAATATATAGTTAGATGAATACATCAACTAACCCAAGTCATTTTACAATCATTTATTTCCAATAATAATTTTTTATGATAAAATGAATGCAAGAAGGTAGTTTAGATATAAACTTATTCGTATAAACTTATAAAGACCGCAGATGTTGACGCATCTACGGTCAGTATAATAGATTGCCTCAAAGGCAGTTGGCAAAAGTTAGAAGTAAACCTCCTAAGCCTCTAAAAACTTAAGGGAGGTCTACTTCTTTTTTAAGTAGGAAAGTAAGGTTAAAATGAACATGCCGAACATGAACATCAAAGCTAAAGCATCCTTAACTTCCATGGCATCACCTCCTTTCATGGAGATGAACCAACCACCCTTAAGAGCCGATTCTATTAAATATAACCATATTATACCATATAAATCATAAAGAGAACATATTTTCTGTTGTTCTTTTAATGTTAATATTAAAATGTCTGAGATAGAATATTACAATAATCCTTCTTTTCCCTCATAAAGTAATAAAACTTCACTTTCCTTGTATTGATTATTCATTTCCTTTGTTTCAATGAACGTCATAAAAATTTTATTAACATCTATCGCTCTTTTAATAAGATATACCTGTTTAAACTTATCTGCTTCGAATCCAGAAAAGGATTGTGCTACCTCTAATCTTGTTGACCAAGATGAAAAAACTTTTGGTGGCTGATTCCATTCTCCTTCCGTACTCATCCCCCTATATAGAATAACTTCATTTATTCCTAACAAATGAAAAAATGCTCTAATAAATCCCATTCTATAGATAAGATATTTTCTTCTTAATTTTTTTCTACCTATGCCCTCAAATATCTCTTTTGTCCTTGAAACTTTGCCTTTATAAGGCTCTAATCCCATTTCAGCTAATACAATTCCCATTCCTTTCATCCATTCACCAGAATAAGGATTAAGAACGATTGTCTCTGCTGTTTTTTTCTCTAGTTCATATAGACCTTGATATTTCATGTACATAGTTAAATCATTTTGGATCGAATTATTTCCTACACTAGAAAGCAAATCAAGCTTTTGATTGGAATTAAAAAATTGCGAATTCTTTTCCAACCATTTAATAATTTTATTTTCTTGTTCTTTTATTTTTAATTCTGTTTCTTCTTGCTGCTTTTGGTTGATATTTATTTCCTGAAAAATATTGAACTTCTCTATTTTTTCTTTCATTCTATTAATTTCTGTATTATCTAAAGTAGATGATTTAATTGGAAATCGAAATTTAACTATTTTTTCCGCTGGTAAATCCCAGTACTTCCCCTTATCTTCAAACTTTGTTATTCTCCATCTAAACATCGCGCTATCTTCAAAATATTCTTCAATGATACCTGGAGTTCGCCTTCCATCTAAATATCTACAGGTGTTTCCCTTAACTAAATATTTCAATTCACCTGGATAAAATTGATCATCAGGCAACATATTTTCATCATACTCATGTATACCCATTTCATTCACCCCCAAAGCTATAAGCTATATTAGAATAATCGTTCCTTCACTTGTTCTAATATAAAGGTTTCTCTGCCTATCCATCGTGGTTTCTTATGGAGATTAGAATTAATTACAAACTTATTTGCGTTAATTGCATCGTCAATATCTACCCAAGCCGCTTCAAACCCTAACTCCTTCTCATACTGGTCTAGCTTTTGTTCAGTAAAAACAGTATCAATTGTACATATATAATAAAACGACGTCATGTTAAACACATCATATTCTTTTTCTAGAGGACTATCATACTCAACAACTTTACCAAACTCTTTATCAATCCTTAGAATCGATGCACCAGCTTCCTCTTTTACTTCTCTTCTTAACGCCTCTTCGTATGTTTCATTACTATCGCCTCCGCCTCCAGGAAATTTGTAATCTCCATTATTACGAGAATAAATCATAAGTATTTTATTTTTCTTTACTATGATTGCTCTCACAGCTTCCCGATATATTGTATTTCCTTCTATGTTAAGATTCCTATTATGAACTATTTCCTTTAGTAATTTCATTTCATTCACTCATTTCTTCATAACATTCATATTTCGCAATTCTTTTCAATACGAAATATGGCAGCTTATAATATCTCCCTTTTTCATCAGGAAATTGACTTTTATAGCAATCTATTATTTTAAGTTTTTTCTTTAATTCCTTATTATTCAGCTTTACTATGGTACTGACTTCACTATCAATTACAGTTAATTTATTTAATATTTTTTCCTTTGTTTTTTTCGGTAGCATCCATAATCTTTTTTTAAGAAATGAATGTGGAAATTTCGTAACGTGATATAACCTTACATCCTCATTACTTTTATGGGTTTCATATGCTATTTTAGTCAGTCTTGATATTTCTTTATGGTCAGGATGACCATTACCCCCATTACGATCAAATGTAAGGATTAAATCAGGTTTAATTTGATTAAATATAGCTATTATTCTTTCAATTGGCTTGTAATCAATCCATGTATCTGATTCTCCATCAGGTAAATCTAAAAAATGTAATGAAGATACCCCTAAAACATCACATACTTTTTCGATTTCTTTTGTTCTCACTTCCTTCATGTTCTCTTTTGTAACAATAGGGTTGTGTATTTTTCCTGCTTCCCCTCTAGTAGCACAAATCAAATGAACCTTTGTTCCTTTTGAAATTGCACGAACTAAAAATCCAGCGATGATAAATTCATCATCTGGGTGTGCAAATACTCCAACAATAGAAGTCAATTTATTTTCATCCATTCTTAATCCCCATTACCTTCCACTCTCCTACAGGTTGATATCCAATCCTTTTATAGATAGAACCTGCATCTGGATTATTGAAAAATAAATATATCGTTTTTCCTTCATTAATCAGATCACGGCTTAATTTTGAAACTACCTTTGAGGCATACCCTTTTTTTCGATAAAGTGGTGGTGTAGCCACTCCTACTAAGATTGCACTATTCGCTTTTTCAGCTAATGTTGCAGCAGTACTAACCATCTCTCCATTCTCTTCAAGGTAATATGTTCTTGTCTCCCTAGAATTCCATAGAGCCATTTGATTATTGATAAAATTATCCTTGTCATGCCCTATATAAGAATATTCATCTATTTGGATTAACAGGTTGTATAGCTTGTCAAATTCTTCTGTGGTCTGTATCTTTTTTACTATATTATTGTCCTCATTATCCATGCTAAAGGGTAGGACTTCCATTTGCATGATATAAGAATCACTTTCATATTCAATGTCAAAGAAAGTTTTAAATTTCTCTATTAAATGCTTTCTTCCTACAAATTTATTTATATGTGATTCTTTAATATTTTCTAAAAAAACATGAACATCTCTATCTTCCTCTGATGTATAAAACATTTTATCCTTGAAGATTAACAATAACGCTTGTACCTCTTCGTTTTCAACTTCTCCAAATACCCTAACATAATCAAGATTAATTCCTGAGTCATTTAAATCATCTATAATTAAGCCATTGAATCCAGCATCTTTACGAAGGAAATGAATGACATCCTCTATTTCATTTGAATCAAATTCTTGTATATCTATTTTCATAATAATTCTTCCTTCTTTCACTATCTCACTACTTTATCCCAATTAATAATTAAACTTTACTGATTTAGAATGAGACATATTAATTTTTTGACGGTAGTCTATATAAAGCCATCCAATCTGTATGATTAACAAAACAATCATTGATAAAGGAACATACCAAATATGATGATCCTTTAAATTCCAACTGATTGCTGTAATGATAATAGATATCATTGGTGACATTATTAAATAAACTTTCGTACGATAAAACCAGCCATACAGGAAAAAGTGGGCCCCAGTTATAATAGCAAAAAAGATTATCATTTAAGTTGGATTTTTAGAAAAAGCCCAGAAGATGATAGGAAAGTAGATAAGTTGGGCAATATTTAAGTATATTCCTAACGTACCTAGTGGATTATCATTTATCTTCCAATCTGCTTTAATAAGCTTAGAGAATAATATGGCTAATGGAAACAAAATACACGTTGAATAAAAAGTAAAAATGTTTTTATAACGAATTTCAATTGGTAACAAAAAAATAACTAATACAATAGACCATACAAGAGTAGCAGCTAATAAAAACGCTATTCCATTTTTACTTCTTATTGATAATTCATTTCTTAGATCATTTATTTCCAAATTAATTCCTCCTAATTTTTTCTAAAAAAAATAACCTTCAACGCGTATATCTAGTTAGCCTGAAGATTATCAAAGTCTAGTATTAATTTATTATTTAATATGAAATCCAATCCAAGAATTCCATCAAAACCATATGTTTCACGAGTAATTCCAAGTTGAATTACAAAATCATCTAATATATAGGTATCAATATTTAAACCTTTAACCCTCTGTTCATAACATAATTCACTTTCTCCACCAACACCATACATCCGTCTAGCTTTTCCATCTATTGCATCAATTTTCAAATCAACTGCTTGAACTGCATCCGTATCAAATATCGTATTCGAAGAACCTGTATCTATTAATACATTGTTTAAAGTAACTTCTTTATCCTCATATTTTAGTTTAATAGAAACAATCGGCAAGCCATCTTCAATACGTATCTTCATTGATAACTCCTTCTTTTTACGCCCATAAAATTTTGTTCCTCTACATCAATATCAACCTTAGATGTATGAAAAATATACAGCTCTCTTGTTCGATTTTTTAAATGAAGTTCCTTATACCCTTTCCACGCTTCAGTTGAGTTTTCAAAATCAGAAATAACTGACATCTCATATATGGTTCTCTTATTATTAGAAGACTCTGCTTTTAAAGCTTCCACAAGAACCCAGCGTTCAGGATATTGGTCCCTTATTTCACTCCATTTCATAATAACACCACCTAATGAAATCATTCTGTATATTCATTATAGACTAAAAAGCTTTTTATTTCCTATGACAAATATTTTTTACATCTATACTTCCACTACAATACTTATACCTTCTTAATCACTTTTTAATCAATCCACCATGATAGATTAATTCATATACTGTGACGTTATCTTTCAATATTCTTTCTTTCCCATGAAAGTGCTTGACATCCCCATCATTACTATCCTCATAACGTAAGCCAAACTCTTCATTAGCAAATGCCCCAAGAAATCGCCCTTCCGCATACATTTTTGTTAAACTACTCATAATCATCTTTCCTGCTTCTGGTGAGGTTATTAGATTGGTATCCAATATGTATCCATAATAATTCATTGCCCAAACAGGTTCAGAATGAAAGTAAACAACTTCTTGTCCTATAAAATCACTTTCACCAAAGTAGCTATCGTGATATGCCCATTCATTCTCACGATATTGAATATCTTTAGAACCAAGCCGATAAGGTAATAATTTTTGTGCCCCACCTACATATGTTCTACTCTTTGCACGAACGATAAATTGTTCAAGATTTTTTAATGAAAAAGAATTCCCCATAATTTTTCATCCTTTCAAGGGCACTAAGCCATCTATTAGCCCACTGCTTTCGCAGCTCAACAATTATTAAGCTTACTCTAACATATTTTCCTTCCCTTTTGAAGAATAAAAGTAGGGCTTCACCACGACCAACAAGGCCGCCTGCATAAGAAAAAACGAATCATAATGATTTTAATATCATCAATAGTGGATTATTTTTTACCCTTCATATAGGAAATACCCAATAATAGTAAAGGAATAACTAAGCTTAAAACTAAAGTATATGGTGTCCAAAAGCGGCTAGCATCAAAAAATTCAATAATACTCTCGCCTAGTGCAGGGGATAAAGTAATAACAATGATGATAAGAGGAGTAATATTTGCTCTATAATCGGATAAGTGAAAGGTTTGTGCCATTGCTATTACACCTGCATAAAAACTGAGGGTCAGTTTAACAAGCATTGTAACAAGATAGGTTGAATACATTAATAACTCAATTCTTTGTAGAAAATGACCGATATCGATTAATCTCGCCACATTAAGTGGAGCAAAAATAGACATTGCCGTCGTATTAACCCCTAAAACCATAATCGAAACAACAACCATGACGGTTAATAACAGCCCAGCGACGATACCTGCAGAAATCGTTGTTTTTAGCAAAATTTTGTGGTTGTTAACAAAAGGTATGATCATAAAGAATATTGATATTTCAGCAAAAGTGAATCCAAGTACATCATAAGAACCCTTTATAATTGGTTTTATCCCTTCTGCCATAATAGGCAATAGGTTTTCTAATTGCATTAATGGAATAACGAGGATAACAGTTAACAATAATCCTAAGAATGCAATTGGGGCAAATATTTCGGTTGTTCGGGCAATGATCTCTATACCATGATATGTAACCCAAAAAACTAAACTTGTGATCATAATATAAATGACGATTTCAGGTGTCTCGTTTAGAATTGTACTGATAATCATTTCCTCAATTTCTCGGAGAAGAATCGCAGTTAAATGGATATAAAACCAAGCATAGAACAATCCAACAAGAAAGCCAATTGGTTTACCCAGTAAGGATTCGCTGATTTTTACAATCGTTTGATTATTATTACGACTGACTAGAGTAACCGTAAGGAGAATTAATAAAGAACCGATTAAGGTAACCAACAAGATTGCAATCCAGCCATTTTGCTTAGACTCTGCAGCTATTTTTCCAGGGAAAAATAATAATGCGCTCCCAAGATGAAAATTAATAACGAGAAGCCATAATTGATACCGATTTATTACTCCATTCTCTATCATTGGCAACCTCCAAAGGAAAAAGTTACTTAAACCTTTTTTCTCAAGTAAGATAAAATTAATAAAATAAGTGGAATAACAAAACCAAAAAAAAGCCCATAGGGAAACCATGTGGTTACTGCAAAATTCTGTTCCTCAACATAGCTTTCTTCCAAAATCATCGGGAGTGTAACTACGATAATACCAAGAGGAACGATAATAGACCTGTAATCAGGCAGATTAAATACTTGGGCTAAAGCTACTACTCCTCCATAAAAGGTCACTGCGATTTTAATAAAGATTGTAATTAGCAATGTTAGTGAGATGATTGCCTCAAAACGAGTTAAAACACCGGCAATATCAATTAACCTTGCTATAGCAAATGCGGGATATGCAGTAACCCCAGCTAAAGGGGCACTTAAAACGAGTATTGAGCTTACAGTACCGACAAGTAGTGTAAATCCTCCAAGCATGCCAGCAATTATAAAAATCTTTTTCATTTTCTTTTTGCTGTTCAAAAAAGGAATAACCATCAGAAAAACAATAAGTTCAGCATAGGGGAAGCCGAGCATGGGTAAAGCTCCCCTGACAATAGGAATGAACCCTTCTGCTAAAATAGGTAAAAAATTTTCCCCTCTCATTAATGGAGAAACAAGGAAAACAGTCAGCCAAAAACCACTGATAGCTAATGGGGTGAAGAATTCATTGGAACGTCCGATAGCTTCGATGCCGTGATATACGGTTATACAAATTAATATCCCTGACATTATATAAAATGGGAGCATCGGTGTTTCCGGCATAAAAACAGTTTTGGCAAGATCCGCTGAATTTCTAATTACTAGTGACGATAAATGTAAGAAAAACCATGCATATAAAATGCCGATCATTTTCCCTATCACTCTGCCTAACAGGTGTTCACTAATATTAACTAAGGTTTTATCAGGATGAAGGCTTGCAAGGGTAGCCATTACATATTGCAGGCTTGCCCCTAATACAATTGCCGTTAATATCGCAATCCATGCATCCTGTTTAGATTGGAAGATAACTCCTGATGGTATAAGTAATAGAGCACTTCCTACAGTAAAGGTAGATACT
>JAENYW010000144.1 GCA_016841555.1 Tepidibacillus decaturensis | reverse complement strand
ACCGCCATTGCGCGTCTTTCTTCTGCTTTTGCCTGTGCAATTTGTTTATCCGCTTCTGCTTGATCTGTTTGTAGCTGAGCACCGATATTTTTGCCTACGTCCACATCTGCAATATCAATCGAAAGAATTTCAAAGGCTGTACCAGCGTCAAGTCCTTTATCAAGTACTACATGGGAAATAGAATCTGGATTTTCTAAAGTATCCTTATGAGAATTTGCAGAGCCAATCGTTGTTACAATCCCCTCACCAACACGAGCAATAATGGTTTCTTCCCCTGCACCACCAACTAAACGCTCAATATTGGCACGAACCGTAACCCTTGCTCTTGCCTTTACTTCACTTCCATCCTTTGCAACTGCTGCTACGATAGGTGTTTCAATTACCTTTGGATTAACACTCATTTGTACAGCCTCTAGCACATCTCTTCCTGCTAAATCAATTGCTGCGGCACGTTCAAAGGTTAAACTAATATCCGCTCTTGCTGCAGCAATAAGTGCATTGACAACTCGGTCTACATTTCCTCCCGCAAGATAATGACTTTCTAGCTGATTCGTATTAACCTCTATTCCAGCTTTTCGTGCTTTAATTAACGGATTAACAATTCTCGCTGGAATGATTCGACGAAATCTCATTCCTACTAAAGTGAAAATACCTATTTTTACCCCAGAAGCAATAGCTGAAATCCAGAGCATGATTGGTACAAAGCTAAGAAAGACTGATATTACAACAATCCCTAAAGCAATAAATACAAGTAATGTGATTAATGGATAATACATTTGTTATCCTCCTTCATATAATTTCAAACTAATTTTTGTGACTATACCACTTTATCGTATTTCTCTAACAACTATTCTCGTGCCTTCCACTTGAATGACTTCAATCGGTAGATTAGCGTTAATTAACCCACCTTCTGATATGACATCGTATCTTTTTCCCTCAATAATAGCCGTTCCTGCTGGTCTTAATTTTGTGATGGAGGTACCTTTTTTCCCAAGTAATGTTATTTCATTTTTATGAGAAACATATCCTCCTTCTTTTTTCTGTTCCTCTCTTAAAATAAACTTATTCCATACTCCACGGTGTCCATAATATTTAATTAAAACCACAGCGATAATACTATTGATAATTACCGCAACTCCTAAGCTTATTAATCCATATTCCGTCTGATAAGCAGCTAAGGAAACGCCTGTACCAAAGGACAGAATGCCTAGAATACCGAATATACCAAAGCCTGGAACAAATACTTCAATGAGCATTAATATAAAGCCAGCTAAGAAAAAGAGAATCGATTCCCAACCAGCGAATCCAGCGATAAAGTGACCAAAGAAATATAGGCCAAAGGCGGATATGCCAACGATACCAGGTACTCCAAATCCTGGAGCTAGAAGTTCTATTACAATTCCTGCCAATCCAATGATTAATAGGATAGGAATAATAATCGGATTGGTTACAAACCTAGCGAGCTTTTCAGCAGGAGATAAGGTAATCTCTACTTGATCAGCAGTCTCCATGTCAATAGCAGCTAATAGCTCCTGTCGATTGTTTACTATACCATCAGCTATATTGTGTGTAACAGCTTCTTCAGCATCTAAGGTAATTAAATCTCCATATTCCGTTACGCCTGGTATCACCATATCAGTAACGACCATTCCCTCTGCAATATCAGGGTTTCTGCCATGGAGATTAGCAGCACTTCTCATATTTTTTACCCAATAGGAGGTAATCTTAGGATCTGCTTCGTTACCACCAATTGTTCGAACAGCCGCTGCCCCAATGGTACTACCAGGCTCCATATAGATCTTATCCGCGTTTAAGGAGATGTATGCACCAGCAGAAGCAGCATTATCTTTGATATAGGCAACTACTGGAATCTGCTCGTCGTCAATTAAATCTCCTATTCCAAACGCTGCATCTATCGCACCACCTAAGGTATTGATTTCTAATATAATGACATCAGCCATTGCATCCTCCGCTTCAGTGAATGCCCTTTCCAAAAAATGCTCTAACCCTCTTTCAATACTTTGCTGAACAGGAACAATATAAACAAGCTTTTTCCCTTCTGCAGCGACCTGTGGGGCATGATAAAACGGCGAAAACTGTGAGATGATGAAGAGTATTGTGAAAAGACCAAGATATATTATTTTCCTCAATAAACTTTCCTCCTTTCACTTCATTCTAACTATAGTATGTATTCAGCAGGCTTCAACTATTTAATATTATTCTACCACATTTTTGTAATTATAAGATACCCTGTAACAAATGAATTGATAATGAAAATCCTCTATGTGGGGAATTGTAATACGGAGTAGATGTAAAAAGACGCCTAGTAGTGATACTAGACGTCTAAAGATTTTCCTTATGATAAATATTCTTGTACGAATTTATTGATAAGCTTTCCATCTGCTTGCCCTTTTACCTTTGGCATTAGAGCTCCCATTACCTTACCCATATCCTTTTTGCCAGATGCTCCTGTTTCTTGGATAACTGCTTGAATAATCGCCTGAAGCTCTTCTTCAGATAGCTGCTCTGGTAAATATACCTTAAGAATATCCAGTTCCTGCTTTACCTTTTCAACAAGGTCATCACGACCAGCTTTTTCAAATTCATGAAGGGAATCGCGTCTTTGTTTTACTTCACGAGTCAGCACATCAATAACCTGCTCATCAGATAACGTTGTTTTTTGATCAATCTCGGCATATTTTATTGCAGAACGAATCATCCGGATCACAGAAAGCTTAAATTTATCCTTGCTCTTCATTGCTACTTTCATATCTTCATTTAATTGATCCACTAACGCCATCGTCTTATCCCCCTTAATACTTCCGTTTACGTGCTGCTTCAGACTTCTTCTTACGTTTTACACTAGGCTTTTCATAATGTTTACGCTTTTTAACCTCAGCAAGCACACCATCTTTTGAAATATTACGTTTAAAACGACGTAGAGCGCTATCTAAAGACTCATTCTTGCGTACGCGAATTTCTGACATCAATATCCCTCCCTCCGCAATTACCATGGAAAGAAACTTTGCTCACGCAAAGTTACAAACTCAATTATAGTATAACTATTTTTTCTATGCAACCTAAAAAAATGTAGCTGTTAATTAGAATTTCTAAAAAGCTAGTTTCTCTCCACCCAAAATATGATAGTGAAGATGATATACTTCTTGCCCACCATGGTCTTTGCAATTATTTATGACTCGAAATCCTTTTTCATCCATATTTAATTCCTTCGTTACTTTTTGAATAAAAAGATGTAATCTGCCAAGTAACGCAACATCTTCTTCCTGAATATCCATAAAGGTAGGAATATGCTTTTTGGGTATGACTAGTACGTGCACCTTTGCCTTTGGGTGAATATCATGAAATGCTATAAACTCCTCATCTTCCATCACTTTATTTGCTGGTATCTCGCCATCCACGATTTTACAAAAGATACAATCGCTCATTATATTACTCCTTTTCCTTTTCTATATGCTATACATTACCATAATATTAATCCGATAACAAAATCTTTTGGAAAAAGTTTAGCGTAGTATGATGATTTCAATGAGGAGACCCCGTAAAACAGAAAGAGTAGATAAAGGTATATCTACAACAGAAGATTAAGATACTTCGGAGAGTAGTTCCTTCGTATATTTCTCGTAATTATCACCAAATTTATCCTTTAACGCTTCTATAAACACCTTAACGAGATTCTCATCAAATTGGGTTCCAGAATAACGAAGTAATTCTTCTACCGCATCCTTTAAAGGCATTCCTTGTCGATAGGAACGGTCATAGGTCATGGCATCAAAAGCATCAGTGATTGCCATAATTCTAGCATGCATCGGGATTTCTTCCCCTTTTAACCCCATAGGATAGCCTGTCCCATCAATTTTTTCATGATGACAACGAATAACAGGTAAGAATTTTTTAAAGAAATGCATCTCCTTCACCAGCTGATACCCTACCTCTGGATGACTTTTCATCAAGGCATATTCCTCGTCCGTTAATTTGGACGGTTTATCTATAATATTTAGCGGTATTTCAATCTTCCCAACATCATGCCAGGAAGCAGCCTGTGATAGCTGACGAATCTCCGATTGAGGTAGTTTCATTTTTTTAGCCATAAGGATGGTCCAATATTTCACTCGTTCCGAGTGACCATAGGTAATAGGGTCCATCTGTTTTAGAATATGTAGAATAAATGTCGTATAAGTAGATAGCTCGTTATCAAAGATATAGCGATACTGTAGTGCTGGTCGAATAAAATAAATAAGAAAAGTAAAGAGAGCCACACCTATTAGGTTTGTATAATAAAATAGTACGACGTTAATGATGCCTAGGAATACAGTTAAATAGGCAGATTTAGTTGATGTTACAGCACTAATGAAACTATTAACATCAAATTTCCTTTTCTCTATAGTAACCACAATAAAGACAAAAAGCATAGTTAATATTTCATAAAGTAACGTAGATATCATTAAGATAATTAGAAGGAATGGATTGTACAAATCGTAAAGCGTAATACTTGGAAAAAAATAGTGAAAAATAAAAGAAGCAGTAAAAATGGCTATTCCATTTTTACTAGCATTAAATAGTTTTTTATACCATTCTTTTTTAACATTTATTAAAAATGAAGAAACAAACATAAATATCATAGCATATGCAGGGGATACATAAACAAAAACTGGAACAACAAAAGGAAGAATAATGGCATAAGTAAGATTGCTCTGTAAATCTTTAACAACACGATATTAAATAGATATGCTATAATTATCCATCCAATTGTAATTATAAACTGATTAATAATAAACCCATTCCATGAATATATGAAAGCTGCAAAAAATAACGCATTGATAATTAGTAGATATATTCTAAGACTAGCCTTCATAGACAATCGCTCCTTAATAAATTGCATAGCATAGTTTATTACCAATCTAATAAATCGCCAAATGGTTTTTTTGGTTCTGTTTTAACAACATTTTTTAATTTGTTTAACATAAGTAATGACCTCCCTTAAAATAGTATTCCCTTCCTATTTAAGTTCGGCTCATCTCATGTTCTGCTCTGCTCTTGCTATGCTATGCAATATGGAAAACTACATTAATTGATCCATTCTGCGGTTAAGTGCATCTAGAGTTGCCTTGGCTACAGAGGATAATAAATCCTTCGTTTTTACCACAGAACCGACAAAGATATTCCCTGCTCCAGATAAGGTATGGATGACGGTTAAGGTGACAATAATCACATCCACCTGTCCCATACTCACCTCACGAACATGGTCTACTCGAATACTGTAATCATCAATAACCTTCATAATTGCTTTCGTTGTGGCATTGGCAATCAAATACTCTAGGTCCATTTCAAATTGATGTGCCTCCACACTTTCAACGATAACATTATCATTATATTCTAGTTGAACAAATCCTTCAATGATTCGATGAGATTTTTGTATCTGATACGCCGTTAAAAAGCGAATCCGATTGTCATCAGTGATGATGCCTTTATCAAATTGCTGCTCAACAATGCTTATTTTCGTATGGTTGATTCGATATCCTGCTACCTGACGAAAGACCTCTTCCACATCTCGCTTTACATCCTTTGGATGTCTAGTCCCATCACTAAAGATACCGATAGCAACAACTTCCTCATTTTCATCCAAATCCACATGTGCATTGCGGACGTTTTTTAGGGTGCGAAATTGCTCCTCTAATCCCATTACAGTTTCTTTGTTCACTGGCCTCTTCCTTTATTTGAAAATTTTTTACCATAATATTCTTCCCTTAGCTTATATCTATTCGTCATCTTTTCTTTTTTTCCTTCTTATTTATAAAAATAGGTGAAAGGAATCATGAGTTACCAGATAAATAGACTACTATCATAATATGACAAAAAAAATATTTGAAAAGGATATTCCGTAAAAATAGAGAATGTATACAAGAAATATAAAAACTATGAAAAGTATTGGATAGAAGGGGAATCAATAAATGAAGATAATACTAAAAAATAAATATAATAGGTCTTTTTACCTGTTAGCTACGGGTAGATTAATTTCTCAATTTGGGGATAAAATCTATTTACTTGCGTTACCCTGGTTGGTTTTGGAACTAACCCATTCTGCATTATCTGCCTCGATTACACTTGTTCTTGAAACGTTACCACTTATTGTATTTGCACCTTTTATTGGAGTATATGTAGATCGAATGTCAAGGAAATGGCTGATGATTGTAGCGGATTGGACCAGAGGAATTATTATTGGAATTATCAGTATACTAGCTCTCTTAAATCAGGTAGAGATAGTTCATATATACTTAGCTGCCTTTCTTTTATCCATTTTTACCTTGTTATTTGATTCCGCCTCACAGGGCTTTTTAGCGGTGATTGTTTCCAAAGAACAGCTAGTCGATGCCAATGCCGATTTAATTTTGATTAATACCTTGATGCGGTTAATTGGTCCCGTATTTGCTGGGATTTTTATTGGTACAATCGGGACGGATGGAACCATTGGCTTAAATGCTCTTTCCTTTATCTTATCAGGCATTATTTTAGGCTTCTTACCAAAGGATTATAAAGAATCCTCTCAAGAAAATAAAGTAAATAAAATCATCGTAGATATCAAGGAAGGGTTTCATTACTTATTCCAGCATGAGGTTCTCTTTCCCATTGCACTTTTTAGCACCTTTATGAATGTAGGTATTTTCTTAGTTGCAACGTTGCTGATTTATGAAAGCAAAGAAACATTAGGCTATGGTCCTGAAGCAACCTCTACAATCTTTTGGGTCAGTGGAATTACTACATCAATTACTACTATCCTAATTAAATATATTAAAAAATGGATTACTAAGGGGCAAATTGTCCGTTATGGAAGTATTGGTGTTCTACTCGCTATTCTATTATTAGTCATTCAACAATCATTATTCACCATCACAGCGTCCTATTCGTTACTGTTGATGATTGGAACGGTGGTAAACGTCAATATGATGGCCTATCGACAGGAAATCATTCCTAATCATCTCTTTGGTCGAGTAATGACGTCAACAAGGGTGATGTCTCAAGCCTTAACTCCAATTGCTATGCTATTAGCAGGATGGTTAGCAACGGAATATAATGCAACGGTTGTTTTTGAATTAGCAGCTGTTATTATTTTTATCAATGTTCTATATGCTTGGTTTAGTAAAATGAAGTTGATTAAATAAGCATTTCCTCATCTAATTCTAATTTGGTTCTAATTTGTCCAACCCTATCATAGGTATGTGATGATAGGATTTGGACAGGAGTTGAAGGAAATGAGAGAAGTCGTTATTCCTCTTGCTACAGGAATTGCTCTCTTTCTCTTTGGCATGCAGCTAATGAGAATTGGATTAATGGGGTTATCTGGATACTATTTGCAAAAAATCTTATATCGATTTACAAAAACGCCTTATCATGGTTTTTTTATCGGAACAGTAGCAACGGTCTTGCTACAAAGCAGCAGTGCAGTTACTGTGCTTACCATTGGATTGATCAATGCAGAAATGATTACCTTCTATCAATCCATTGGTATTGTTTTAGGAACAAACCTAGGAACGGTAGCCACTGTGGAACTTATTGCCTTAAATATTGGAAAATGGGCGGTTCCACTTCTCCTGATAGGTTCTTTTTTGGTTATATTTTCAAACAAAATAACTAGGGCATTGGGATTATTTATTGGTGGATTTGCTACTATTTTTTTAGGAATGGATGCTTTGCAGATGATATCTGCCCAAATTAAACGTTCTACCTTCATGCAGACGCTTATCGCATTACCTGAGCAGCAGGTGTTAATTGGCTTATTATTTGGGGTGATTGTTACCGCAATTATCCAATCAAGTAGTGCAACAACCGCATTAACAATGGGAATGATGTATTATCAAGGAATTCCTCTTCCCTTTGGTATTGCTATTATTCT
>JAENYW010000143.1 GCA_016841555.1 Tepidibacillus decaturensis | reverse complement strand
CCTTTCTTTTTAAATTTTTACAAAAAATTATAATAAAAAATAACCTTGCACAAAAACAGATTGTTCCGCACAAGGTTACCTTTATATTTGATGATATATACTTTTCATGATGTTTAAGGTAATCTGGCAATCATAATCAGAAACTACTGACTTTAGACCCAGAGCTTTGCGTCCCTACCTTTCGGATAGGTTTGCCTTTTTCTTACATAATCCAACTTTAGTTGTGTCGAATGATTAACATTTATGATATTTATGGTAAGATTTCTCTACAAGCTGAACCGAACTTATATTTGCACAGTTCATACTAGAAATGAGAAGTGAAATGCTTGTCTCACTTTATTAGATAATCGTTAATTCAATTTCATGTCGATAGGATGGCTCCACCTTTTTTACAAAATGTAGTTTTTCAATAATAGCTATTTTCTGCTTTGCCTCAGATTCATTTACATATAACAATGCATATTTTAAACGCTTTGAAATATAATGTACATTTCCATATTTATCTAAATTTTTCCCTGGCTTTATGTCCTTCATCCATACAACTAAGCCTACTCTTTTGGGAAACATAACGATCGTCTCCTTATCATTCATTTTAATTGAATCTCGTAATAAAAAGTTAAATAGCACAGCTTCCTTTCAAACCGCATGTGCTACAGCCTCCTGTAGAGCATACACTATCATGATTCAATTCATTTTTCCCTACTTTTATCGTGTTTGAAATGGCTAATGCTAAGGTACGCGTCACTTCATATAATAAATCATCTACCTTTTCCTCTGCCTTTTTATATGCTTTGACCATTTCATGCTGATCTATTTCCAATAATATCTTATCCAGATTTTCCTTCGTTTTTTTATAGTCTGGATGGTAATGACTAAAGCGATTTACTTCCTCATATTTTTCATTTTCCCTCGCTAATCTTTTCTTTAATTGCATAACCTCTTGATTCTTATCTAGCACTTGCTTATATGATAGAAACTCCATTACCTCTACTGATTGATTAATCATTTCCGCTAGCTCATGAGCTTGGAGAAAAACTTCACTATCTAAATGCATATCCATCCCTCCAAAAGGTATTATAACATACCTACTCTAGCTTTTACATATTAGAGAAGCTGAATCGTACTTTCGTCTTTTTTTTCTACCCCTTTTTTCTTCATTATCTTTTTCATCATATCAAAGAGTGCGTTATCCTTTTGCTTTGCTTCAATCATTACATCGAGCTGTGGAGTAATTGCTTTTATATTCTGTAAAAAAGGAAATAAATCCTCTATATTGATCAAATCTGCATGAGCACGAATATTAGCATCACTTCTAGGACTAGAAATATGTATTTTAGGCGGATATTCTGAAGCATTCCATGTTTTTATAATGTCTGGCCACAAATCACCTGCTGATTTCTTCGATGGATTACACCGATCATGATGAAGGTCTAAAACCATAGGAATATACAATAGCTGTGCAATACCTAGCGTTTCTTCTGCTGTAAATGTTTTATCATCATTTTCTAATAATAAACTTTCTCCAATTTCTTTTGATAATAAAGGAAATCTTGCGATGAAACGCTGAATGGCATTTTGCTTATCTCCTGCTTTGCTTCCAACGTGTAAAACGTTGCGATGCTTTGTCGACAGGTTCATCATTTTGATAATAGCTACATGCCTTTTCAAAATTTCTACTGACTGATAAAAAACCTCTTTTCTTGATGAGTTAAGTAACGTGTAATGATCAGGATGAAAGCTAACTCTCATCTTCGTTGCCTGTACTATATCTCCTGCTTCAGCCAATGTATCCTTTATTGGAGCAAGGTAATCCCAATCCTCTACCAGTTCATGTCCTGCTAAAGGGATAAGCTTTGAGGAGAAGCGATATAAATGAATGTTTTCTCCTCTATTATATTTTAGGAGTCTAATCGTATTAAGAATATTTTCTTGTGCTATCCGTTCTAATTTTCTTATTGCAGCTTTTTTATCAGCAATTTTTTCGAATTGCTTCACTGTCATCGTTTTTGATGGAGATGCATTTTTTAGATTCATGCTCATCGCCACATAACCAAACCTAACAATCATGTAATCACCTTTTTCTCATATCATATCGTACTCCGTCTTACTTTTTGCTAATACTCCAGATTACATTCCTTCTTCAGTAACAAAATGATTGGTGTAGCGAAGAATCGTTAATGGTTTGGAAGCGCTACAGGTAGACTCCCCTTTGCTTCTGTTTTTCCCAAAAGAACATCACATACTGCTTTAAAGGAAGCTTCACCTGCATCATACTGAGCAATATAGGCATCAACACCTTGTAAGGAATCGATATCATATGGATTTCTTGCAGTAATTAAAACAGTAGGAAGTCCCATGTCAATTGCCTGTTGAAGTGTTTTCATTTGCCATCCGTTTATATCCCGTTCCTCTTTGGTTGCTGTATTGGTTACAATAATCACCTTCGTAGCATCATCTAAGGATGTTTTTTGCAAAAGCGTTAGCTTTCCACCGTAATTCGTAAATCGATTTAACACGATTGTCTTTATATGCGTATGATATGACTCTAATTGTTCTGATAACCTTTGTACAGAATATTTATCAAGCCCTATAATAACAATCGTTTCTTCATCCTTTATTTCCAAAGGGAGCATTCCATTATTTTGAACAAGAGATATCGAAGCTTCGGCGACACGTTTTTCCACCTGTTTTACCTCGTCAGTATCCATATGTGTCCTTGCTTTTTGTTCTTCTGTTTCAAATATAAACGCCTCTTTAAGCTGTATGATTCGTTGAAGCGATTGATCAATCCGTTTTTCATCCAGCCTTCCTGAATGAACCGCCTCAATAAGTCCGTGATATACCTCATCTAATTGCTCAGGCATTAATATCACATCAACCCCAGCCTCTATAGACATAATAGCTGCTTCAACAGGATTAAAATGACTAGCGATCGCTTTCATATTCATTGCATCAGAAAACAATACTCCTTTGTAGCCCATATCATCCCGTAATAAATCCGTCATTATATTAGAGGACAGGGTTGCAGGAATACCGATTGGTAATCCATCCTTTTCTGATACAGCTTTATTAGAATCCAGCTGATGATATACGACATGTGCTGTCATCATTCCTTGCAGACCTTCATTAATTAAGGCTTGAAAGGGCTGTAAATCTAATGCCTTTAATTGACTTAAGCTTTTATTACTTTCAGGTAATACATAATGAGAATCAGCAGCTACATCCCCGTGTCCTGGAAAATGTTTTCCCACTGCAGCAACTCCTGCTTCATGTAAGCCCTGCATATAGGCAATTCCCATCCTAGTTACCAAATCAACATTATCACCAAATGAACGAACACCTATGACTGGATTATCTGGATTGCTATTCACATCTAATACAGGAGCAAAGTTAACATTAATTCCTAAATCATGTAAGCTTGAACCTATAGCAGTCCCTACATCCTTTGCCAGTTTAGTGTCTCTTGTAGCTCCCAATGCCATATTTCCCGGCATACTTGGAATAAATGGAATACGTGTAACGATTCCTCCTTCTTGATCAACAGCTATAAGCAATGGTATATCTGCTTGCTCTTGAAAATCCTTTATTAATTGCTTCGTTTGACTAGGATTATCGAAATTTTCTTCAAAAAGAATAATTCCACCAATATGATAGTTTTTTATAATGGAAGCTATCTCTTCATTTATGGTAGTAACTGCTTGTCCATTCCATTTTCGAAAGGACGGCATCAGTAATTGACCGATCTTTTCTTCTAACGTTATGTTCTTTATTAAACTATCTGAGTCATCCTCTACCCCATCTAATGTTTTATCTGACGGTTGGCAACCAATCGTAAGGAATACTAATAACAAGATAATAAATAGGTTTAACCATCTGCTTGTATACACGCTTCTAATTCCCCTCCTGTACATGATTATAAGCTATTAGGTAAAGTTGGAAATATATTTTCTACTCGGTACTCATTATATCTGAATAATTCAAAGGGTTGATCCTCTTGCACTATGTCCCTATTTTTTAACAGTTCTTCAGACCATAGCTGTTTTTTTGGATAGTATCCCAATTGAAATAATGTTTGAAGTCGCTCTTGAAATTGCTCTCTTCTTACAATAAGGTGTGAACTATCTATTTCTCCAATAATCCAATCCTTTAATAAAGGCTCCTTTTTAAGATGAGCCGCAATGGCTTCTGTCTGACATGTTAATATTCTAACATCCATAAAGGTAATCGTACCATAATTCTTCGCCCAATCGGTTAAAGTAACTTTTATATTTTTCGCTATTGGAATAACGCTGTATTTTTCTAAAAAGCTTATTATATCTTGAATAGACATCCCATTTTCTAATCCTTTTAAAATAGACTCTTTGGACAATCGATAGCGATTCATTTGGTCTCTTTTCTCTAGAACAGTAAACCGTTCCATCATCAAACGAAGAGAATGAGAGAACGTCTGTGGCACTAATATTTCATAATTAGGCTGGGCATAGATTTGGTAGGTTTCTTCTTTATTCTCCTTTCGCCGAATGAGACATCCTAACGTTTGATCATCCGTTTTTTCTATCCAACCAAATCCTTCTAAGGGAAGAAGAATCTCCATCATTGCCCGATCGATGTTTTCCTTGTCAATAGGTCTTTTAAAGGCTTGGGCAAGATTATGAACAATATCCGAAAAAGAAAACCACTTATCCGCAGGTAAATGGAACAGAAAATAAAAGATATGGTAATAAAAAACATCCGTCGCGTTAAATAAAGAACGAACCCAAGAGATAAGATATTTTCTTTTCGTTAAAGGCTCCATTTGATGCCAAGCATCCGCTTTTTTTGTCACAATTAAAACATCTACCTGTTCAATTAAACCAATAGCAAATGCCAATTCTAATAAAACTGTGACATGTCGAGGACTGTCATTGGAGCATCTTTTTTGCTTAAACGGGAAATGAGTCAAACGATGATGATCTAACATAAGCAGATCAGCAATTTTAGTAATATGTCGTTTGTGTATCGTTCCTTTTTGTGTAATTGGAACTTCCTCAAGAGTAATATAGGTTAAAACAGAGAATAAATCCTCTTCTATATTACCTACAAGCTTTTCATCAGGGTATATATTGGTAATGGCAATCTCCTTCTGTTTTTCGAGTATATCGCTAAAGAAAAACCAATGCCAAGCTTGGAATAAATCCTCTGGCATGATAAAAGCCATTTCTCCCCATGATCTTCTAAGCGTAAATAAAATCCCTTTTCTGCGTAGCTTAATTATTCCATACTCAAAATCCTCTCTGCTAATTGTACCAGATATTCTATCTAATTTACGATAGTAGAACATCTGGTTAGGAATTTGATAGATAAAAAAGGATAGTACTTCCTTTTCCTGCTTCGTCATCTGCTGAATCATTATTTTTATCGTTGATGGTTGGATAAGCCAATGCTCAAGATAGTTAACCAATTCATCAGGACGCTTGTCTTCCAACCTTTTTCCATGTTCTTCTGCTATTTTTTTTAGTGTAGAAGGTGATAGGTGTTCTAGATAGGTTAGTAATCTCATTTTCCTTCCCCCTCTTTTACAAGCTTTCCTCTTGCTTTATATCATAGCGATAACCCTGCTCAATTAAAAAGAGCTGACGCTTCATTGCATAATCCTGATCTACCGTATTGGAACTTACAAGTGTATAAAAATAAGCTTGGTTATCTCCTTGCTTTGGTCTTAGAATTCTTCCTAATCGTTGTGCTTCCTCCTGCCTAGAGCCAAAGGTTCCTGAGACCTGAATTGCAACCTTTGCATCTGGTAAATCAATAGCAAAATTGGCAACTTTTGAAACGACTAGCTTTTTTACCTCTCCCTTTTTAAAGGCATCGTAGATCCGATCACGTTCCTCCTGCTTTATTTTACCTGTAATTAGAGGAACCTGTAATGCTTCAGCAATCTCTTCTAGCTGCTGAATATACTGACCAATAATTAATGTAGAATCATTCTTATGCTTCAGTAATAGCTTCTTTAGCACAGCAATTTTGAAGGGATTCGTTGCTGCAATTCGATATTTTTGTCTAGAAGGAGCTACTCGATAATCCTGATTCCATCTCTCTGGTAATGGCATCCTTATTTCCGTACATAATGCTTCTGCAATCCATCCCTGATGCTCCATCTGTATCCAAGGAACATCATATTTTTTGGGTCCAATGAGCGTAAATACATCCTCTTCCTTTTGATCCTCTCTCACCAACGTTGCTGTTAAACCAAGTCTTCTTGTAGCCTGTATATTAGCAGTAAATCGAAAGATAGGAGCAGGCAATAAATGAACCTCATCATAGATAATAAGCCCCCAATTTCTCTGTTGAAATAATTTCATATGAGTAAATTCGCTTTCTTTATCCGTACGGTGGGTTAAAATCTGATATGTAGCCACTGTCACAGGCTTCACTTCCTTTTGATTCCCGTGATACTCCCCTACTTCCTCTGCTGTTAGCGTGGTTTTGTCCAGTATCTCATGCACCCATTGACGTACAGAGGTGGTGTTGGTCGTCAATATTAAAGTTTCATTTTTTACCTCAGCCATCGTCCCTAACCCAATAATCGTTTTTCCTGCACCACATGGTAGAACCAAAACACCGCTTCCACCATGTACTGAGCCTCCTGCATAGAAGGCAGCTATCGCATCCCTTTGATAATCTCTTAATTGGAAGGCAGTACCTTCTTTTGTATTAGCTAAAAGAGATACAGGCAAATTTTTCCCCTGCTGATATCCAGCTAGGTCCTTTACAGGAAAGCCTAATTTCATCATTTCCTGCTTTAAAATACCTCTTGCCTGCTGATCTATCACAACAGAATAATCATCAAGCTGCTCAAGAAAGTAAGGCTTTAACGATTTATAGCTCACCATTTCTTGAATAATACGTGCATCCTTCGCTTTACAAACCAATTGTCCTTGGTGGTTTTCAAAGGATAACAAACCATATCGATTTACATATTCCAAGATTTCTTTACGAATTTGATATGGAAATTCAAATTTACTATATTGCTCCAGACTACCTATGATTTCTCTTGCTGTTAATCCGCTTGCAGCGGCGTTCCACAAGGATAACGGAGTAATACGATAGGTATGGATGTATTCAGGGCTTTTTTCTAGCTCTGCAAAGCGTATAATTTTCTCCCTTACTTTTTCAAATAAAGAATGTTGGACCTCCAACAGCAAGGAACGATCGCTTTGTATAATTAATGGATTTTCAGGATGAACAGACATCTTTTTCACCTCATCAGAAAGGCATACATCTATATTTTACCATGTTTGAAAAGGAATAATACATTACTATATATAGAAAAGGCCCAGACTAACAATGATTAGTTCGGCCTTTTGTCTACTTTTCCTACTTTTCGTCGGTTTCTTCGTCTTCTTCCTCTTCTTCATCATGCGTTACATAAACAATTTCTACATCTAAGTTTCGCAGCAGATTCAGTACTTCTTCATTTAGTGTTGGATCTTGAAGTAGCCCTATTTGTTCCATTAGCTCCAACTCAGCTAGTTTACCTTTTTCCGCTTCTTTAATTAATTTTAGGATATCATCTAGTCCTTTACTTTCTAGTTCTGATATTACTTCTTCCTTCGTCATCTCTGATCACTCCTTATTTCAAAAGCATACCTTTATTTTACCATGATGTCTATCTTTGAATCCGTTCAAATAATGGATAAAATTACCACTCATACATATTGTTTTTTTGTGCATTCTATCTAGTGTCGGGTACGTAACGGTTGAGCCCAGATTCATATATGTTCCTAACGGGATGTATATGGGTCGGCCAAAGATTATATACAGGTCAATCGGCTTGTATATAGTCGGAGGGAAGATTTTATACGGTTGGGAAAGGCTTCATTATAGTCGATTCTTTTATGAATTTGATTATAATGGGGTCCCAACCTATCGTATAAGGTCGAGCGAAGATTGTACAGGGTGCCGCAGGCTCATTTTATTGAGTTAACGGTCATATGCAGCCGAAAGGTTGCATATGGTTGTACAGGTATCCT
>JAENYW010000142.1:6340-8038 GCA_016841555.1 Tepidibacillus decaturensis | reverse complement strand
TATCATTCCATTGTATATTGGTTGCTGATAACTGTTCTGCAATTTTTGCTATCATATCATCTGGTGTTGTAATCCCAATTATATCGCTTTCTTCTACAACGGATGAGATAGTTCCATAGGCTTTACTTGAGGTATGAATGGCTGCTTCCTTACTTGAAGTAATGTGTTTACTATAAAAGCCACTAATATGCAATCCCTTTTTTTTGAAATAGATTCCCATAGCAGTTCCGACTTTTCCAGCACCAATAAAACCAATTTTCATTTGATTTCCTCCAGCTTTCTATGCCTCAAACATAAAAAAGCCTCCTCGACGTCAGTCAAGAAGGCATAATGTTCCTTATATTATACTCCCATTCTTGCCTCTGTCTCTGTCCTATCGGTTCAAAGCAGAATTATTATTGGATTGTACATCATTGTAAAAACAAGTATGGTTCCGAAGATACCATCTTATAGTATATAGATTATCACAGCTTTAATTTTTTTTCCATTCCTTTGTAGAGAAAAAAAACCCATCCGATAATGAGGATGAGTATTGATAGATTATTACCATTATCTAGAGGTCACTGCTGGATTCATTCACATCTTGTTCAAGAAAAACCTTCGTTTTTTCATAGTTTGGAAGCTGAAAGGACATTTTATCTGTTATTGTGAGAGACCCGCTGGAATCTGAGGTCACAACATATTTTTTGTTTGTTTTCGACTTGTTATATCTGATAATCATTTTTTCTCTTCCTTTCGTAGTTAAGTATTATTTTACTTTTTAAACAGATTCCCAATTTTGCTTGTTAATATTTATATTTAACATCTCTTGATTATTATTATTTTGGGAAAGCTGAACTGCTCCATGAAATTTAAAGATATCCAGCAATTCTGTTGTTTCTAATAACCCACTAACTGCTTCAAACTCAATTTCTTTTTCTCCTGGTAGCAAGATTTCTTCTGGGGAGAATGGTTCTGTTAATTTTAATTCTTTTTCATACGCTACATATAAATTCCACATTAGTTCTTCCGTTTTTCCATCTGGAAGTATAACTGGAAGACCTATGTCCTTTGCTTCTTTTCTAGAAATAACATAGGAATGAGTATACAGCTTCTCTGTCAGTAAATCCACTATTTCTTTTATTTGTGCCTTGCTCATTGTTTCATTTCTTAAGTTAAATAATTTTTCTGCTAGGTTTCTAATCAAGATATAGTGTCTATGTATATTTCCTAATGAAAGTGGGTGTATTTCTTCTGTTAATGCTTGAAATACGGTATTCATTTCATGCTCACCTAACTGATATCCTCTCTCTCTTGCCAGAGTTAAATAGGCAAATACATCTTCAACACTGATTGGAATCCGTGCATTTGGATTATTAGGGTCTATAGGGTTAAAAAAGTTTGAAACGCTTGGATCAATTGGTCCTAGCTCTCCTAATATACCCATGGTTACCTGATCTGCACCAAGACATAGTAGTGTGCCAGCACTATATGCACGATAGGGGACAATGACATTAAACTCTTCTGTAAATTCTCTTAATAGATGATTAATTCGTAAAGGAGTTATTACATCTCCTCCTCTTGTATATAAAAATAAATCTATTTTTTTTTGCCTCCCGATTTTTTTTAAGTGTTTATAAAGAGGACGTATCACATCCGGAGCAATTCTCGTACTTAAATTAGGTCTGTCGCCAGTGAAATAGACAATTATTTTTGTAT
>JAENYW010000142.1:0-6330 GCA_016841555.1 Tepidibacillus decaturensis | reverse complement strand
GCTATATTGCATTCTACATTTTATGTTTTATCATTTTTTATTTTTTTATGTATTTTTTAATAAGGATTGTTCCATACTATTTATTGTTGGGCAGGGCCAACAATAAAAAATTTAGGAGGCGTTTTAATGTTTAGAGTTCAATTAAGACCAGTAAGTCAGCAACAAAATTCAACTATTTTCAGACCTGTAGCTACTGCATTTAGTCCAATGACAGGTGTGCAATCTACATCTCTTCAATCACAAGGATTTGCGTCAAGTAATCAATTAGCATCAAGCAACCAAATTCCAGCTACTAGTCAATTATCTTCTGTTGCACAAAGCTTCCAAATTCCTACTACTACTTTAACTAGTGGATTGGGTACTACACCTTGGACTCAAACAACTATGGTTAACCCATGGCAACAATCCAATCTTTATACACAAGCCTATCAACCAATTTCTAATGCTTATCAAAGCCTTCAAACTTCGGGGATTGTCTCACCATTTCTACAATCTGGACAAATGATGCTACAACAACCTTATGTTGTGCAAGGTATTTCCCATAATATAGTACAGCCAAAAATAGATATTTCAGAAACAAATAGTGAAATAGTGTTATCTTATGATTTACCTTTGGTTGATCAAAATAATCTTAATTTATCAGTAAGTCACGATTCTGTAACACTTCAAGCAAATTCTGGTCAAGGAATTTTCTATAGAACCGTTACACTTCCTACTGATGTATATCCAGATTCTGCTGAAGCATCATTAACAAATGAGATTCTAGAAATTAGAATTCCAAAGGCTAGTCAATCACGTCGTAAAGTGAATATTAACCAACAAGATATAAACGTTTAACAACTACAATCTATAGTAATTGAAATTCTCATTTACGGCCCCTTCTCATCACTTCTATAAAAAAAGGAGAATCCCAAAACTACTTTTTTACTGTAGTTAGCGATTCTCCCTTTTTCATGTTTTCATGTTTTTACTGCTTTTTCAAATTGTATAAATTGAGCCTTTGTCCCAACAATAATAATCACATCATTTACTTGTAATGTCTCATCCGCTTTTGGATTACTAATGATGTGGTTATTTCTTTTAATTGCTACAATGGTAACACCATACTTTTCTCTTATTTTAGTATCTTTTATTTTTCTCCCTACTAAAACAAAATTTTCTTGAACCGTTATTTCTTCAATACCAAACTCCTCATTTTCTCCATGTAATATGGTATCCATATATTCAATGCTAGAAGGTCTTAAAATGGACATCGCTATTCTTCTGCCACCGATGTTTGAAGGATTGATAACCTTATCTGCTCCAGCTCTTCGTAATTTTTTTTCTGATTCAGATCTTTCTGCTCTTGCAACAATTTGTATAGCAGGGTTAATTTCCTTAGCAGTTAACGCAATTAAAACATTATTGGCATCATGGGGTAATGCTGCAACAATTCCTGCAGCTTCTGTAATTCCAGCTTGGTATAACACATTATCCTGTGTTGCATCTCCCTCAATATAAAGAATATCATTAGAGAACAGTTCAATATGACTTACATTTTGTTCAATAACGACAATTGGAACATTTTCTTGTATTAATTTTAACGCTACTTGCCTACCTACTCTACCAAGCCCACATATGATAATGTGTTTCTTTAATTTTTTAATTTTTTGCTCCATTCTTTTCCTCCCAACTGTTTCGGATAGTTCTCCTTCAATAATTGTTGCTGTAATAAAACTAAGCGCATAAGCAAATAAAACTATTCCAATTGGTACGATAATAAGGGCAAAGATCTTTCCTTCTGCCGATTGTGGCACAATATCACCATAACCAACTGTTAAAATAGTAACTACTGTTAACCATAAGGCATCTAAAGCACTTAGATTTTCAAAATATTGAAAACCAATGGTTCCTGTTAAGATGATAATGAACATTCCTATCGTAATAATACTGATAATTCGAATTAATTTCATAAACTCCTCCAAATTTTTCAGTGATTCAAACCTTTTCCCTAATTCCTTCTACATTCTTCCCCATTTCCTATTTATCTTCGGTTTCCACAAGACTCCATCTGAATTAGTCTCGCGTTACTGTTATCCATCATTATATATTTTTTCCTATAATAAAAAAACTTCCCCTTTTAGAGAGGAAGTTTTCAGCTTGTAGATAAAGCCCAATTTCTACGTTGCTCCTCCATCTAGGACTTTTACGTATTCTGTATACGCTGCAATCCCTAGATGTCGTTGCGCCTTGATCTTGGACTTTCTTTACAAGCTGACATCCGGACGACTTTCTCGTCAGTCTAAAAACTTCCCCTTTTAGAGAGGAAGTTTTGATTATTTATGAATAACTTTCCAATTATGATTCACTGTAGCAGGAATATTTTTGTTTATTATAGCATCTTCTATCAGTAAATTTGCAATCTCTTTTTGGATTTCCTTTACTACTTTACTCTGATTAAACATATCGTAGCCACCTGAACCACTAGCACGATAGTTGTTCATAACTACCTGATAAGTATGATTATGAAGAGGTTCCCCATGATACATAGTATTTATTACCCGGTGCCCTATCGGCTTACTTATGTCAATTTGGTAATTGATTCCTTCCCACATGTCATAATTATAGCTTAATAGCCTTGGTTTGGTCCAATCTGGATGAACGGTTATTTCTCCATCCTCTTCTAATTGTAGGAAGGATGCTGAGACCTCTATTGCCTGAATAATTTCTTCACCAGTTAATTCCATAACAACTAAGGTATTTGGAAAGGGATATGCATTCATAATATCGTTACGACTAATATTCCCTGATATTCCCTTTATCGTTGGGTTGAGTAAAGCCGTACATGAGATGTCTACCTTTGCTTCTTTCATTTGTACTTTATTTATCCACTCAATAAGTGGATGCTCCTGCACCCATACCTGCTGCATCGGCTGTTGAATAGTCATGTCACCTTCAACCCTTCCAATGCTTTGGTTAAGCCAGTTATCTGCTTGACTGGCTATGGATTGAACAGCAGCTAGTACTGTTTCGTCCATTTCTGCTTTTTTGGTAGGAATAAGAGATGCATGCTTCTTCTTAATTTCCCATTTGTTATTCGTTTTTGATACGGTTATGCTTATCTTACCTATATGGGACGCTCCTGTACCCGGTTGAATAACAGAAACCCCATTAGCTAAATCAGCAGCATATAGTAGATGTTGATGTCCTGTAATAAGACAATCGATTCCTTCTACCTCTGTTGCTAGACGATACCCTTGATTTTCACCGTTATTCTGTCCATTTCCTTCTAATGTTTCAGGGTTTTTTTCCAATCCGCCATGATAGGAAACGATAATAAAATCTATGTTTTCAACCTTTTTTAAATAAGAAATCCATTTGTTAGCAGTGTCTATCGGATCAAGAAAATCCATATCAACGATATGCTTCGGAGATTCCCAGTGTGGAATATATTTCGTTGTTAAGCCTAAAACAGCTATACGAAACCCTTCTAATTCCCGAATAAGATACGGCTTGCCAAATAAAGGCGTTTCTGTTCCCTTTTTTACCACATTGGCTGACAGCCAAGGAAAATTAGATTGCTCCATTATTTTTTGTAAGGTTTCTTTTCCGTAATTAAATTCATGATTTCCAATTACTACTGCATCGTATTGTAAAAGATTATGTACGATGATTGCTGGATGATTCCTATCCTTATCTTGCGTTAACGCATAGTCTGCTAAAGGTGTTCCTTGAATTAAATCTCCATTGTCTATTAAAAGTACGTGTTTGTTTTTTTCCCTGTGCTCTTTAATAATCGTAGCTGCCTTCACCATACCCTGTTGATCCTGTTCACTTTTCCCTTCATTTACAGGAAAAATATGACTGTGTACATCACTTGTCGCTAGTATAATCATTTCAAAGCTCTTCATTTACTTAACTCCTGTATGCATAAAGCTATTAATAAATTGCTTTTGAAAAATAATAAATGCAATAATTAATGGTGCAATGACAAATAACATTCCTGCTGTTACCATCGCCCAATTGGCTCCAGATTCTGAAGTAGAGGAAAAGATCGCTAAACCAACCGTAAGAGGTCTGTTTGCCTCTGATTTCGTAACAATTAACGGCCAAAGATAATTATTCCAATGAAAGCTACCAACGGTTAACGCTAAAGCAATCAATGTTGGACGTGCTATTGGTAAATAAATCCGACCTAAAACATGCCACCATTTTGCCCCTTCCATACGAGCTGCCTCATCAAATTCCTTGGGTACCTGTTTAAAGGTTTGGCGAAGTAAGAAGATGCTAAAAGCAGAAGCAAAATAGGGAAGCATAACGGCTAATTTTGTATCAATTAAACCAAAATCACTTATTACCTGATAATTGGGAGCAATAAGTACATCTGCTGGAATCATTAGCTGTAATATAAATAGAATAAACACAACATCTTTTCCATAAAACTCTAATCTTGCAAAAGCATAAGCTGCAAGTACAGAGCTAAGTAGTTGTACGATTAAGATACCAAGCACAATGAGAATTGTTGCTATATAATAAGCGCCAAAGGGTGCTTCATGCCATGCCTCAACAAAGTTTTGAAACGTTAACCCTGTTATCTCAAATAGTCCTTTAAACACATCATTTGATGGACGGAAAGCTATTGAAATGGACCAGAGAAGCGGTATAATCCAAATGAAGGAGAACAAAATCATTAGCCCGTTGTTTAAAGCCTTTTTTATTTTTGTAACGTCCATGCTCGTCACCTCTTATCGATAATGTATTCTGCGATCTAGGACAAAGAAATTGAAGGCAGAGATAAGTAATAATATTGCGATTAAAACAACACTCATTGTTGCTGCAAGACCAATATCTCCAAAGGAAAATCTGTTTTGATAAATATAATAAAGAATCAGGTTACTTGCATTATTCGGCCCCCCACCAGTCATAACAAAGATATGGTCAACCGTTTTTACCGATCCTGTAATTGCAATAATTAGTACAAATAATGAGGTTGGCATTAACAATGGAAATGTTAAGCGTCTAAATACATACCAGCCTGACGCTCCTTCCATTTGTGCTGATTCATAGATATGGGTTGGAATATTTTGCAAACCAGCTAAATAGAAAATCATAAAAAAGCCTGCTTCCTTCCAAACGGTCATGAGAATCATCGCAGGCATGACCCAATCAATATTCGTTAACCATGGAATTTGCGGTACGGCAATCGTATGAAAAAATCGAGAAAACAACCCATAATCAGGCTGATAAATAAATAACCAAATATTTGCAACCACTATCAAGGGAATAACGGTAGGATAAAAAAAGGCTGTTCTCATCCAAGAATTAAGTCTTGTACTTTTGTTCAGCTTTATTGCCAAAAATATGGCTAATGCCATACTAGTTGGAACCGTTCCAATGGCAAAAATAAGATTGTTTTTCATTACTTTAAGAAACACTTCATCTTGAAAGATGTAGCTGTAATTCTCTATTCCTACAAATACTCCCTGTGGGCGTAAATTATCCTTTAGAAAAAAACTATCATAAACAGATAATAACATCGGATAATAGGTAAATAAGAGCAGAATTATTAATGCAGGTAAAAGGAAAAGATAAGCTGCTGCATTGATTCGTAGACTTGCTTTTTTATTCAAAAAAAACACTCCTCATATGACATAGATACACCATAAACCATCTGTTTATGGTGTATCATGCATAAGTAATCACTGTCGATTATATATTACAATAAGTTGTTGTTATTAGAAGCCTTTTAATTCTCTTTCTGCTTTTTCTTGTGCAGATTTCATTGCTTCTGCAGGTGTTTTTTCTCCTGTAATAACTGCATCGATTTCATCACTAAATGCTTTAATTACTTTACCTTTATTATGAGTAGTTAATTCTGCACCTGCTTCTGCAAGTTGATCTCTTGCTACAAGCGCTGCTGGGAATTCTTCTGTATATGCTTTGTATGCTGGTACATCATAAGATGATTTTCTTGTAGCGATATATCCACTAGCCATACTCCAATCAGCAGCTTTTTCTGGGGAAGTGATAAATGTAATGAATTCCCATGCTGCATCTTTGTTTTCCTGTGGAATATCTTTAAACATGTAAATATTTCCGCCACCTAGGTTTGTACGCTTTCCTCCATTTGTAGGAAGCATTGCTACACCAAAATCAAATTCAGCTTTGTTCTTAATATTTGTTAAGCTACCAGTGGAATGAACAACCATTGCTGCTTTACCTGCTAGGAAGTTAGTAGGAATATCTCCCCATCCTTGAGGTCCCTCAGGCATGATTTTTTCAACATGAGCTAAATCATAGAAGAATTGTACAGCTTCGATATTATTAGGAGCATCAAAGTTAACTTTCGTT
>JAENYW010000141.1 GCA_016841555.1 Tepidibacillus decaturensis | reverse complement strand
ACAATACATAATTGGCTAGTGATTTTTGAACATCTCAATCTTCTCTTCTCATCTTTTCACAGATACCTTATTATCATGAAGTGTACTTCCAAAGCCCATATCTGTCAGCAGATCACTTGTAAGATTGTTAATAGCATTCCCATCAGAATGATACTTTGACCACCAAACTCCCTCGGCAGCTACAATTCCACGTGGGGTATCCTCTGTGATTCTTGCCCATAATCGTAAACTTCCTTTTTCATTAAAAACCTTTACCCACCCATCTTCCAAAATGTTCCGTTCCTTGGCATCTACGGGATGGATTTGAATGGTTGGACGTTTTTCTTTTTTTCTCAATGCTTCAATGACACTAAAGGAAGAGTTTAACGTAAAATGAGCTGGTGGTGTTAATAAATGAAGGTCCCCTTCTCCTTCATCCTCTACTTCGCTATAGGTTGGTATCCCTGGGTACCCATCCTTCACCATTTGTTCTGAATAAAATTCTATTTTACCTGATGGTGTTGTAAACCTTCCTTGAAAGACCTCTTCTATTTCCACTAATTCAAAAGGTTCTCCTGCTAAAAAGGCTTCTTTCTTCTCATCCGATAAAGTGGATGGTAACAAATCTTCTGCCAGCTGTTCAATTGGCTTTGTGAAAACATCAATTGAATATCCCATTTTTTGTGCTAATGTGCTATATAACCTATAATTGCTCCATGCTTCACCTAATGGTTCAATGACAGGATCAGCCTTTTGAAAAAAAGTATGCCCATAGCTGGAATAGACATCAAAGGCTTCAAAGGAGGTTGTAGCTGGAAGTAAGATATCTGCATACAAGGCTGTATCCGTCATAAATTGCTCATGTACAACAGTAAACAAATCCTCTCGAGATAGCCCCTCTTTCACCTTTTCTGCAGTTGGATTAGAGATAGCAGGGTTTCCGCTTGTAACAAAAAACATTTTAACAGGAGGACTATTCTCTTCCAATAAACTATAGCCTAGTCGTACCTTATCCAGTATTCTTGTTGGTTTTTGTAATAAATCGGAGCGAAGAATTGCTTCTTTATTTAATGGGAAGGCTCCAGAGCTTGATAAAAAAGCTCCTCCTCCTTTTTTATGATACGCACCAACAAGTCCTGGCAAGCTTGCGATAGTTCGTACAATCATTCCACCACGACGATTACGAGATATACCCATACCGATACGTATAAAAGGAGCTCTTGCCTCACCGTACATCCGAGCGAATCTTCTTACATCGTCAGCAGGAATACCAGTAATCGATTCTACACGCTTAGGTGTGTAAAATGGTAGCTCTTTATTTAGCTCTTCAAAGCCTAATGTATGTTCTTGAATATATTCCTTATCAATGACATCTTCTTCTACTAACACATGCATGATTCCTAATGCCAATGCAGCATCAGTACCTGGTTTAATTGGTATATACCAATCTGCTTGCTTTGCTGTTCTATTTCGATATGGATCAATAACAATCATCTTAGCCCCATTTTTCTTAGCTCTTTGATAAAATGCGAGCATATGTAAATTGGTTGTTGTCATATTCATCCCCCAGACGATGAATAAATCCGTATGACCAATTGACTCAGGACGATTAACTAGATGCTTACCCACTGTATATTTCCAGCCAACATCTGATGCAGGACAGCATAGAGAGCCTCTAGGTTGACTAGCTCCAACTATATTAAAAAAAGGAATATGAATGCTAGATTGGATAATACCCATCGTGCCAGTACCCTTATAATAATAAATGGATTCTGCTCCGCTATTCAGCTTTGTTTCCTTTATCTTTTCTACAATTTGACTCAATGCCTCATCCCAAGAAATCCTCTCAAATATTCCCTTTCCTTTTTCTCCTACTCGTTTCATTGGATAAAGAATACGTTCAGGAGAATAAATAATCTCTTTATAGTGAAGCACCTTTGTGCATAGGGTTCCTCTAGTAAAAGGATGGTCTGGATATCCTTTGGTAGCGGTAACTTTACCATTTTCAACCTTGGCAATGATGGAACATGTATTAGGACAATCATGGGGACAAACAGTTTTCTGCTCTATCAAGAAAGTCACTCCTTATTATTTATCAATCTTATCAATTAATTCTATTATAGAAGAAGGCTTAAAAAAAGAACACAGAAAAAGGAATGATAAGTATATTAGTTTTTTCTCCAATGAAAAGCTGTTTATGATAAAATAATAGATTATAGAATAAATAAGATAAGGATGGTTGCATGATGATAAAGGCAGTTTTTTTTGATTTAGATGATACATTGCTATGGGATCAAAAAAGTATCAAAGAAGCATTTGTTGCAACCTGTAAGGAAGCGCAACATAGATATGATATTGAACCAGAAGCATTAGAAAAAGCGGTAAGAAACGAAGCAAGTCAGCTTTATTCCTCTTATGAAACCTATCCATTCACCCAAATGATAGGCATTAATCCCTTTGAAGGCTTATGGGGGGATTTTACGGATATAATCAATAGTCAATTTCGTAAAATGAAAGAAATTGTACCAACCTACAGAAAGGATGCTTGGATTAGGGGTTTAAAAACACTAGGTATCGATGACCCATTACTCGGAGAAGAGCTTGGTGGAATCTTTCCTATACATCGTCGTCAGCTTCCTTTTGTCTATGATGATACATTTCCTGTGCTTGATACATTAAAGGGAAAGTATCAGCTACTTCTACTCACCAACGGTTCTCCTACGCTTCAAAATGAAAAACTAGATATGACACCAGCACTGATTCCCTATTTTGATCATATTGTCATATCAGGTAATTATGGTCGTGGAAAGCCAGATCCATCTATTTTTGAGCACGCATTATCTCTGCTTTCTTTAAATAAAGATGAGGCGATTATGGTTGGCGACAATCCTAAGAGTGATATCCTCGGCTCTAATCGAATTGGTATGCGAAATGTTTGGATAAATAGAGAAAATCTAGTACCAAGTAAAGATGTATTCTCCACATATGAAATAAAATCATTGCTTGAATTAATCACCCTTGTTGAGAGAATATAAAAAAAGATTATCCTCCATTTTTTATAAACATAGACAAATACCCATGCATATATTAGAGGTGAGAGGTAAGAGGTGAGAATAGAAGAAATCGACGAATAATCGATTTCAACAAGCATCTCACATCCCACATCCCACATCCCATTTCTCACCTCTAGTACGTGGAACAGAAGATAAAAAGTGATGGAGTGAAATGGATGAAAGCTAATTATAGATTATGGAACAAATACCCGTATGCTGGAGAAAGCGAACCGCCTAAAAATCCAGAAGAGCCATTAGCAGGATCTTGGCCCCTATATTACTTTAAACGTTCAAAGCATTTTTTTACTACGCTTCAAGGCAAAAAAATTGTCTTAGCCATTGAAAATCCCAATAAAATAAATTGGGAAGAAGAACTAAAGGTCGTTAAGAATACCCTTCAAATAATCGATCCTCATCAGATAGAAGTGGCGAAATATTGGGGAACTGGTGTCGCTACGAAACAATGGACACCTATCATTGACCGATTAATTGATACTTACGGTGTATCAGCGCCTAGAGCTGCAAGAATATTAGCCGTCGTACAAGCGGGGTTTAATGATGCATTCATTATTGCATGGAAATTAAAATTTAAGTGGAGAGTAGCCCGTCCTGATCAATATGATGATCATTTAGCTACTATTGTTTGCACCCCTAGACACCCAGCTTATCCATCTGGTCATGCTGTAATGTCTGGAACCGCTGAAGTCATTTTGAGTTATTTTTTCCCAGGAGAAAAGGAAAGATTACAGGAACTTGCCGAAGAAAATGCGATCAGCCGACTATATGCTGGTGTACATTTTCCTTCGGATAATACAGAAGGGTTACGTCTAGGAAGACAGTTAGGTCATATTGTCACCCAAACCTTAAAAAAACAAAAAAATGTGAAAAATCAGCCAGTTGACATTCCTTATAAAATAAATGAGCATGCCGATTTGATGCCACCGCCATATAGGCAAGCAATTCCCTATAACTTCGATACTAAGTGCCAATCATTAATTATTCCAACCTATTATTAATTCGCTTCACTTAACAGCTTGTAAAGAAAGTTCTAGATCAAGGCACGACGACAGATAGGAATCGCAGCGTATACAGACATACGTAAGAGTTCTAGATGGAGGAGTAACGCAGAGATAGGGCTTTCTCTACAAGCTGAAACATCTCAAACTAGCTAAGAGATGTTTTTTTATAATTATGCTTTATAAATCGCTATTTTTTTTACCTGATGCTCTTCCATTTCTAATACCTTAAATTGATAGCTGTCGAACGGTATTATATCCCCTTCCTTTACATCAAAATGATCGGATAAAATCCAACCTCCGATGGTATCAATATCTTCATGATCAAGCTCTATATTTAATAGTTGATTTATCTCTGTAATTAATACCTTTCCATCAATGACATAATGATCATTTTCCTTTTGTATGTAGGGCTTTTCATGAGTGTCAAATTCATCTCTAATTTCTCCAACAATTTCTTCTAATATGTCTTCTACCGTTACTATTCCACTGGTTCCACCATATTCATCCATGAGTACCGCCATATGTATGTTTTCTTTCTGCATTTTTATTAATAGATCATATACAGGGATTGTTTCAATAACATGTATGATTTTTCGTATAAATGGATCAAGGGTATCATATGTCGTTTCTTGCTCTTCTACATATGCACTTAAAACCTCTTTTATATTAACTAACCCGATGATGTGATCCTTATCAACATCAAAAACAGGGTATCTTGTATACTTTTCCTTCAGCATAATTGCAATATTATCCTTTAAGGATTGGTTTTTAAACACACCAAAAATTTCTGTTCTAGGTATCATAATTTCTCTTGCTATCCGTTCATCAAATTCAAAAATATTATTGACATACTTATATTCTGATAGGTTAATTTTCCCTTTATTATAGCTTTCTGATAAAATAATGCGTAATTCTTCTTCTGAATGAGCTATTTCATGTTCATTAGCCGTATGTAGTCCAAATAATCGAATAAATAATCTTGCAGAGCTATTTAATACCCATATAAATGGATACATCAGCTTGTAAAACAAGATTAAAGGCTTAGCAGTGAGCAATGTGACAGCTTCTGCCTTTTGAATCGCTAATGTTTTTGGTGCTAACTCACCAAGGACGACATGAAGAAAGGTAATGAAGGAAAATGCAAGGGTTATTGATATCATCTTTATGAGTGCTTCAGATAGATCTAAATATTGAAATACAGGAAGAATTAAATGTTCAATAGTAGGTTCTCCTAACCATCCAAGTCCTAATGCAGTGATAGTGATCCCTAACTGAACAGCAGATAGATAGCCATCTAAATTAGAAATGACTTCCTTTGCTGCGCTAGCGTTTTTCTTCCTCTCCTTAACTAATTGATCAATTCTTGATTTTCTTACCTTTACAATGGCAAATTCAGAAGCAACAAAAAATGCTGTAAGAAGAATAAGAAGTGCTATGATTATTAATTTAATGAATTCCATAGATAGATCCTCCTTATAATGACGATTAAGATTGCCATTACTATCTTTCCCATATTAATATGTAACATGCGATAATACTTACTTCACTAGCTTTTTTAGTACTATGGTTTCCCAAATACTCCATGGCAAAAACTTTTTTAGTATAATGATCATTTTAATTCCTTTACCAATAGGAAAGCGGAGCCTTTTCACTTTTTTTTGAAGAGCTATTTTAGCGATGAGCTTTGCTACATCAATAGGATCTCCATAATCCTTCTCCCCTTTTACTATTTCTCGTTTTATGGCTTTTATATAGGAATAATACGGGGAATGCTCTTGCAGATTTTTCTCAGCTATTTCTATTTCTCTTCCCTTTGACCATATCTTTGTAATATAGGAGCCAGGTTCAATTAAAATAACATCAATACCAAATGGCTGAACTTCTAATCTTAAGGATTCACTAAAGCCCTCAAGGGCATATTTAGAAGAAACATAAGGTGATAAACCAGGAAAAGCAGATAATCCACTTATACTGCTGATGTTAATAATTTTACCATGTTGCTGTTTTCTCATTATTGGAAGTACAGCTTGTGTTACAGCAATGACTCCAAAAAAATTGGTCTCAAATTGTCTACGATATTCCTCCAAAGGAACTTCTTCAGCAAAGCCAGCTGCAGCATAACCAGCATTGTTGATAAGAACATCTATCCTACCCATTTCAATTAAAAGCTTTTTTACATTTTGTATACTTTCAAAAGAAGTAACATCTAATGGATGTAATAGAATAGCTTCCTCAAGATGGTTCTGTTGTATGTGTGCTAATAAGTCAGTCTGTCTGTTTATATCTCTCATAGTTGCAATAACATAGAAGCCTTTCTTTGCTAGTTCTATCGTAGATAGCATTCCAAAGCCGCTTGAAGCGCCTGTTACAAGTGCAATCGATTTATTCATCACTATCTCCAATTCATAATCTAGTATTGTCTAAAAAAGAGTTTGTTGTTCTGTTTCCACCGTTTTATTAGGTTGGTTAAGCTCTCCTTTTTTGATGGATACTATTTGTTTAATATACGCTTCCTTTAAATGATGCTCTTTCCCCTCAATATCTCTTATATTTATAATTTCATTTGACCATGAAAGAATTTTTGCTATATAGGTGGAACGGTATTTACCAGATAGCATATACACAATTTTAAAAAAAGTCATGATTATCTCTCCAATAATATAGTTTTATCTATATATTTTTCAACTTACCTTAAGTATTTCCTCCTTCGAAGAGCTATTTTGTACTAATTCTTTTTTCGGAGGCTACTATCTTCCTCTCATCTTTTTTTGAGTACATAACGATAAAGACAATTCCTGATAAAATAGAAGTAATCCCTACTATATGTCCCAGCATAAATGGTTCCTTTAATATAATAACAGATAAAAGAAGTGAACTGATTGGTAATATAGATGAAAAAACAGCAGCAGTGCTTCCATTTACTAGCTGTACACCATGAAACCATAAAATAAAAGAAATCACAGTAACAAAAGCACCATAATAAATAATGAAGAGCCAATCAATGAAGGTAGTTTTTGAGAAATCAAAATGTACAGCTTCATATATTGATAACGGCATAAACATAATAAAACCAAAAAAGCTCGCAGAAGCAGCAATCATAACTGAAGACACCTTATTTGATAGAAATTTACTTAAAATAGTAAATAAAGCTTCACCGATAACAGCAATAAAAACAAATAGATTACCAACGAGCTTCCATAATCCAAAACCTTCCTGCTCTACATCTCCTAGAAGGTTAATGGCTATTAATCCTATTACAGAAAAGGCTAATCCTATTCCTTTTATGATATCTACTCTTTCCTTTAAAAAAACGAATGAAATTATTCCAATAACTGCAGGAGCTGTACTTAAAATAATTCCACTCTCAATTCCTCCCGTTATCCTTAATCCATATAACAATAAAAAACTAAAGAGAAAGACTCCTGTAAAAGCTTGCATAAGTAAAATAACCCAATCTCTTTTGTCAATTGTAAATATTATCTTTCCTTCTTTTCGTAAAATAATGGGAAGTAAAATGAGCGAGCTCACAGCAAACCGTAATCCTGAAGCTAAAAAAACAGGAAAGGTTTCTAGGATAAGCTTTCCTACTACTACAGAGCTTCCAGCCAAAAACATCGCAATGGTTAATGATACATATATACGTATTTGACTATTTATTTGCAGTCACCTCCGAATTTCTTGACTGCTTTAAATATATATTGTTTTCTATGATTAATCTTGTATCATATTGCTATATTGACCTGGAGTAAATCCCATTATTCTTTTAAAATTCTTCGTAAGGTGACTTTGATCAACAAATCCTGTATCAAAGGCGGCATCTATAATAGAGACTTTTTTTGAAAGTAATTTTTTAGCATGATAAACTCTTACTTGATTCAGATAGGTATGTGGGGGAATGCCTACAGTCTTTTTAAATACACGTATAAAATGATATGGGCTTAAATTCGCTACCTTAGCTAGTTGATGAATGGAGATGTTTTTTGTATAAAACTGGTGAATGTATTCCTTTGCGCGTAAAACAGCGTAATGCTCTTTTCCT
>JAENYW010000140.1 GCA_016841555.1 Tepidibacillus decaturensis | reverse complement strand
CTCCACTTCCTAAACCGATAATTGTCTGTTTTTCTTCCATAATTAAAATGTTATATAAGCTTTCCTTATTTTCTTTAGAATACCCGATATTCTCCATGTTACCTAATATATTCTTCTGACGATATAAATAATAGGGGAAATATCCGTTTTGTTTCGTCCATTCATTTGCATAATGAGCTACTTCGTTAATCTCACCTCGCTCTGTTATCTCGTACTGATCTTTGTTTTTTGTTAAATAGGACGCTCTTTTAAACGCCATCGTATGAATGGTTAATGATTCTGGATTCAATGCTTTGATTTGGTTGAGAGAATGAGTGAATTCCTTTACCCCTTCTCCAGGTAATCCAATAATTAGATCCATATTAATATTATCTATCTTCATTTCTTTAGCCATCTTAACCTTTTCCACAACCTCTTCTACGGAATGATGTCTGCCAATCGTATCAAGGGTTCCTTGAATAAAGGTTTGGGGATTAATGCTAATTCTATTAATATTCCATTTTTTTAATATTTGAAGCTTTTCGATTGTTATCGTATCTGGTCGTCCTGCTTCTACAGTAATTTCTCGAACCTGACTGAAATCAATCCATCCACTTAATTTTATTAGGATGTTTTCTAGCTGCCTTCCTTCAATACTAGTAGGAGTTCCTCCTCCAAAATAAATGGTGGTTACTTTTCTTCCTGATGTCTTAACCCATTTCCCTATTTGGTCAATTTCACGGTATAATCCGTCCAAAAATTGTTCAACAATTCCCTTCTTATAATCGATTGCATACGCAGGAAAGGTACAGTATGCACATTTTGTAGGGCAAAATGGTATACCAATATAGATGCTTACTTCTCTGTCTATGTCATATAAATCAGGAATTACCTGTAGCTGTCTATTCACTATTTCATGTAGTAAAGTAACCTTTTCACGTTTCAATAAATACTCTGTTTCTAGTTTATCCATCACTTCTTCATGGGACATCGTCTGAAGAAATCGATGATACAGCTTCGTTGGACGAATACCAGTTAATATTCCCCAAGCATGCTCTTTACCTGTCAATGCTTCTAACAGCTGTAACCAAACGTACAAGGTAGCCTGTCTGGCCTTTTTCATTCGTTCCTTTTCTGTAGCTAAGTGTTCGATAGACCACTGATGAGAGAAATAATACTCATTATTAGCTGTCTCCAAAATAGCTGATGCTGCCACTGTTTTTTCTACAAATGAATAGCTTAACAATACCAAATAGTCCTTTTTATTATCCTGCCTATCACGAAAAATAAGCTCGTCTCCATCTTCTTTAAAAAGATTGAAAATGTGCTCTATCTCTCTCCTAAAGGGATGCTGTTGATTTTCTATAATGAGTCTCATGTCGTTCCTCCATCTAAATAAGTCTCGCTCTATAGTTTAGCGAATTAGGAGGAAAAATGCTACATATAGTCTCTATCCTAGTGCTGATGCTTATTAGCAATATTCATATAAATAGGTAACCCAATTTCTCGAGAAAATTGTGCCTCTTCTATTAAAATATCTTTTTCTATTTGGTCATACATTTGGAAAGAACTCTGCTGATTCCACTGCTTGAACAGTATTTCCTTTTTTGATTGATGCATCTATCCATCTCTCCTTATTTAATCCCTTTACTATGTATTCTTACCTTAATAATAGCTATTTACTCTAAGTTTTCCCTAAACAATCTTCACCATGACCCTTATTTCTCACCTCACACATCCCACTTCTCACCTCTAGCATGGTATATTTTTCTACATTTTCTTTTTACATTTATGAAGGAATCCTGATGATAAAAATCGAAATATGTTGAATGACGTTAGAGACGCAGAGAAAGGATTTGATGACATGCAGCAGAATAAAAGTCTCTTTTTCATTTTAATTTTTATATTTCTTTTTTCTACATTCCTTACGAATACAGCTTTAGCAACTGTAGAATTAAAGGTAACCGTAGATATACTAAATGTAAGATCTGGTCCAGGATTAGAGTATCCAGTTATTGTTCAAATATCACGAGATGAACATTATCCAATGCTGGAAGAAAAAAACGGATGGTTAAAAATTAATATAAATAATACAGAAGGCTGGGTAGCAAACTGGCTGATTGAAGAAATAACACAATCCTCTACTAAAAGTATAGAATCAAATGTTACCAACCTCAATGTCAGATCTGGTCCTAGCGATAGCTTTAATGTCATTAATCAAATTAACCCTGGAACTACATATCCTTTGCTGGAGCAAGAAGGGGAATGGGTTAAAATCCAGCTTCATTCTAATGAAACAGGCTGGGTTGCCAAGTGGTTAATAACAATCACTGACAATCCTCCATCTGAAGTTACCTTACAAAATGATTTAATAACCGTAGAAGTAGATATTCTAAACGTTCGCTCTGGTCCTTCTACAGACCATGCTATTATAGGGAAATTAAAAAAAGGGGACCAGGTTGAAGTACTAGCTGTTGAGCAGGAATGGTATAAAATTAAATTTTCTGAAGAGGTAGGTTGGATAGCAAGTCAATATGCAAGCCAAACAAAATCATCAACACCTGATTCTTCAACACAAAAACCAACCATAGGAAAAAAAGTCGTGGTGCAGTCTGAAATTCTTAATATGAGACAAGGTCCTAGCTTAGACGACCCCATAATTGATAAGCTTAATAAAAATCAGATACTTGTTGTGAAAAAATCTGAGGGAGATTGGCTCTATGTAAGTAAAGAAAATAATCCTGAGGTAACTGGATGGATTGCAAGCTGGTTAGTTGCTGATTATAATGAGTATCTTCTTAATCTCCCAACGGTAACCATTTTAAATCCTGTAACAAATCTTAGAGAAGGTCCTTCAACAGAACACTCCGTCGTAAGTCTAGGGAATGCTGGAGATCTATTTCCTATCCTAGATACTGTAGGGGACTGGTATTATATTCAGTTACCTGATGGTAGAAAAGCCTATGTAGCAGGCTGGATTGTTGCTGTAAAAGGATTAAACAATAACATATCTCATGGTTTAGATCAGCTACTACAGGGAAAGGTAATCGTTGTTGATCCAGGTCATGGCGGCAAGGATGATGGGGCTACAGGAGTTCATTTCAAAACATTGGAGAAGGATGTTAATTTAAAGGTTGCAACGCGATTACAAAAGAAATTAGAGGCTGCAGGTGCGAAGGTAATTATGACGAGAACCAGAGATAAGTATTTAACCTTGCAGCAGCGTGTAGATATTTCGATTAACAAACACGCCAATCTTTTTATTAGTGTTCACCATAATACAAACCGAGACCATAAGCTTAATGGTACAATAACCTATTATTATGATAAAGAGGATAAAGGTCTAGCACAAATCGTGCAAAAGGAGCTAATTAAAAGCACCAAATTAAGAGACTTACAACCAAGGTATGGTAATTTCTTTGTATTAAGAGAAAATAGAACGGTCGCCATTCTAGCAGAATTAGCCTTCATTTCTAATTATCAAGATGAATTAACAGCACGCTCATCACAGTTTCAAGAAAATGCAGCAGAAGGTTTATTTCAAGGAGTTATTAAGTATTACAATCAGTAAATAGAAGAAAAAACCTCTTGAACAATGTTCAAGAGGTTTTTATGACTCTTAGACGCCCCACTGTTTAAATTAATCAAACAAACTAACGATCTCATTTGGCACAGCATCTTTAAGAAAACTTCCATACCAGTGTCTCATTGTTTTATCTTTCATAATAAGTTCAACTGAATATTGCGATGATTGATTTGAATGCCATCCAAAATAGTTATCTAAAACAAGCCTTATTAGGTTACTATCTTTCGTAATTATTTTTTTGCCTGAATTTCTATCTTCAATAATAACTTCCTTCACCTCATCAACACTAACATATAGATCTAATAATTCTTTATTTGCTTTTAGCGTATCATACCATATAGCTTGTTCTCTTAAAATCATACTATTTGCTAATAATTCCTCACCATGATAAAACTCAACATCTGCTATCAAATAATACTCTTTATTATTATCATAATCGTCATAAGCTTTAATAGATTGACTTAATAACCCACTAACAATTTCTTTGTCATTAATTTTAAATTCTTTATGTCTATCATTATAACTATCTCTAATTATCACATGTGTAATATCATCTTCCGAGAGCTTATAAATTGGATTAACCTGTCTTTTATATTCCAGTGAATTATAAATCACAGCAAAATAATCATTAACAGGACGAACTTTTTTAAATGTATAAACCTTTTTTTTCCCTGAATTTAATTTGTATCGTAATTCTACATCTAAAAACCATGTACATACTTTTGGATCTTTATAACCGTTCAATTGACTATGAATATTCCTGATTTCCTCTATATTACTTCCATCATAAAAAACAAGATTCGTATTCTCCTCTTGCCCAACTCCTCCAATGTGAACCTCAACATTATTAATAATTGAAAATTCAGGTATTCCGTTATCCTGTAGCATAATAATTCCAAAAAATATAATAACAAGTATAAGTGTGATAAAGAATATTTTTTTCATACATGTGCCCTTTCAAGTAAAAAAAATTGGTAATTGCTTTACAGTAACATTATTAAGATAAATCATTTTATCTTAGAGTTGTATTTTCCTTTCAAATACAAACACACGTTGTATTATAAAGCTTATTAAAAATAATATAGTATCAGCAATTACTTTCAAAATAACCACATGTTTCAGACCAAGCCAAGTAAATCCTTCCAGCAAAATCCAACTTAAGAGCATTTGAATTACAGAGAGAGAATAATATTTGACAGCTGGGTAAAGTCCTGCTTCTTTGCTTCTAAAAACAATTTTCTTATTCAAGATAAAATTAATAGTCGAAGAAACAATACGGGCGATACCAGTTGCCCCCAACAAAGGCCTAGGGATCTGATATGCCGAGAACAACCAAAATACCACCGTAAACAACCCAATATCAATCAAACTACTAATTAGCGATGAAAACCCGAACTTGAGTATTTGCTTATATATTCTTACCGAATCTACTAAAGGGTTAAAATGGGACGCACTGTTTTCGTCTATATAAACGGTTTGAATTGCCACTTCTTTAATAGGTATATTGCTTTTGCCTACCTGTATGAGCATATTCATTTCAAATTCATATCGATCCCCAGCTATGTCTTCTACCCTTTCCATCACGCTCATAGGAATAGCGCGCAATCCAGTTTGGGTATCACTTACGGTTTTTCCAGATACAAGCTTATAAATGATACTGGTCATTTTATTTCCAAATTTACTTCTAAAAGGAACACTTTCAGTGCTAAAGTCTCTGCTTCCTAGTACAAGAGACTGCTTATTTTTTTCAAACACTTTGGCAACTTTAAAAATATCCTGTGGTAGATGCTGACCATCAGCATCTACCGTAATACAACCATCTATATTAGTATCCATATTCAGAATTGCCTTTATTCCTGTTTTTAGCGTTGCTCCCTTACCTCTATTCTTCTCATGATGAATCACTATACAATTAGGTATTTTTTCAATTGTACTAAAAACATCAGCACTTTTTGTTGAGCTTCCATCATTCACCACCATAATAAAAGGGAATTGGAAATTTGTCAGATCATTTACAAGCTTTATCAGCTTTTCATCTGGTTCAAAAGCTGGTATCAGTACTACCGCATTCATCATTTCACCTCTTTTATTCAAACCCATCACCGATGCAGTCAGCGTATATATATTATTGATTGTCATTCCTTCTGCCGCATTTAATACATCGTCAGATGCGTTTATTTTAATATTACCTCCATTTATTGTCAATACTATTTTACCTTCAAGCCCTTCATAGCTTTCTTTGATATTAATTGTTCCTTCGGAAAATAAAAAAAAAGCCTCGCTTTTTTTACAAGCGTGGCTTCTAAATTTATATTATTTTTACCCTTTACGTTTCCAGAAGAATCGTAACTGGTCCAACATTGGTAAAGTCCACATCCATCATTTCACCAAAAATACCTGTCTCCACTACAACCCCTTTTTCCCTTATTGCTTCATTTAAACGTTGATACCATTGTTTAGCAAGCTCAGGCTTAGCTGCATTTATATAACTAGGTCTGCGTCCCTTTGAAGCATCTGCATATAAAGTGAATTGAGAAATAGATAATATACTACCTTTAACGTCAAGAAGGGATCGGTTCATTTTCCCTGCTTCATCTTCAAAAATTCGCAAATTTACTATCTTGTCCGCCATATATTGTATATCCTTTTCATCATCCGTATGGGTAATACCAACAAGCAGCATTAACCCCTGTTCTATCGCTCCTACTATCTCTCCATTTACAAATACCTTTGCACCCTTTGCCCTTTGTACAACTACCTTCAACTTCTAGACCCCCTATATCAGAAGTGAGAAATGGGATGTGGGAAGTGAGATTCTTATTGAAATCGACAATTCGTCGATTTCTTCTATTCTCACCTCTCATCTCTCACCTCTAGTATGCTTATCCTATTGCATGATTCTCCTTACAGAATAAACATCCTTCACTCTTTTTATCCGTTCCACGACAGAGTACAGATGTTCAATATTGTGAATAGATACGGTCATAAATATCGAAGCTACTTTGTTTTTATTGTTAGATTTTCCTGTTACAGCAGTAATATTTGTTTTTGTCTCAGAGACCACCTGTAGCACTTCATTTAATAGCCCTCGACGATCCATTCCTGTAACCTCGATATCCGCTGAAAAGGATTGATCACTTACATTATCCCACTCTACAGCAATAAGTCTCTCCACATTTTCTTCTGCTAGAATATTTGGACAATCTGTACGATGAATAGATACTCCGCGTCCTCTCGTTATAAAACCAACTATATCATCTCCTGGTACAGGGTTGCAGCATTTGGAGAAACGTACTAATAAATTATCTACTCCCTTTACCTTAACACCAGTAGCGTCCTTCTTTTTACTAGTAGATGGGATGCTAAAGTCCTTTATGTTAATCTCAGCATGTGCTCTTTTTACTTTTTCCGTTAATCTCGTTACAATTTGTGCAGCAGTAATTCCCCCATAGCCGACTGCTGAATACATATCTTCCTCTTCATTAAAATTGAATTTGGATACAACCTCCTTCAATAAATCGGGAGTCAAAAATTCACTTGGTTCAAATCCCTGCCTATGGAGCTCCTTCTCTACGCTTTCCTTCCCTTTAACAATGTTCTCTTCTCTTTTTTCTTTTTTAAACCACTGTTTAATCTTTGATTTTGCATGGGAGGATTGTGCAATTTTAATCCAGTCCTGACTCGGACCATAGCTATGCTTAGATGTAAGAATTTCTACAATATCTCCAGTTTTTAGCTTATGCTCTAAAGGAACGATTTTCCCATTCAATTTTGCTCCAATACACCGGTTTCCTACCTCTGTATGAATCCGATAAGCAAAATCTAAGGGTACTGAACCTTGAGGTAGCTCAATAACATCACCCTTTGGAGTGAAAACAAACACTAAATCAGAAAATAATTCCATTTTCAAGGATTCCATGAATTCCTGTGCATCACGGAAATCATTTTGGTATTCTAATATTTCTCTGAACCATTTTAATTTATCCTCAAAGGTATTTTCCGTTCTTGCTTTTTCTTCCTTATAAGCCCAATGAGCCGCTATTCCATATTCAGCAGTATGATGCATTTCCTCTGTTCTGATCTGAACCTCTAACGGATCACCATTTGGTCCAATGACCGTTGTGTGAAGGGACTGATACATATTCGCTTTTGGCATAGCTATATAATCCTTAAAGCGACCTGGCATTGGCTTCCACAAGGTATGAATCGTGCCTAGCACTGCATAGCAATCCTTAACCGAATCTACAACTACTCTTACTGCAAGAAGATCATATATCTCATTAAATTGTTTATTTTGTTTGCTCATTTTTCGATAAATACTATATATATGCTTGGGTCTCCCATCAATTTCAGCAGAAATCTCCAAATCACCCATTCTCTTTTGAATAACATCAATCACATTATTTAAATATTCTTCTCGTTCTTCTCGTTTCCTTTTCATTAAGTGGACAATTCGATAATACTGCTTAGGGTTAATATATCTTAATGCAATATCCTCTAGCTCCCATTTTATCGTAGAAATCCCTAAGCGGTGAGCTAATGGAGCAAAGATTTCTAATGTTTCATTTGCGATACGACGCTGTTTTTCTTCAGGAAGATGCTTTAATGTTCTCATATTATGCAGACGATCTGCTAGTTTGATTAAGATAACACGAATATCTCTAGCCAT
>JAENYW010000139.1 GCA_016841555.1 Tepidibacillus decaturensis | reverse complement strand
ATCTTATATTTATAGGTTGAATTCTTGAGCAATATTGGTTTCGTTCCATGGAAATCAATTGCCATACGTGCTTTTTTAAGCATAACCTCTAGCTTTGCCCAAGCTTCTTGCGCTTTCATAAATTTCGGTAAAACAGAGATTATTTGTTCAAGTATTCGTTGAAAAGCTTGTATCTCTAGCTTTTCAATGGATAAATTGCATTGTTTCAATTTTTTTATCACTTGCTTTTCCTCATTGGATAGTAACAAGTGAAAAACACTTTCTTCTTCCTGATGTCGAATAAATCGAAATCGATTGTCATTATATAATGAGACCAATCGTGTATCCTCTGTTTTTATTAAAATATGACGGTCTATGTTGATACTTACATGATAACGATTTTTTACTTCTGAACATATATTCCGCTCATAATCTCGCTGCTCTCGTAATAGCAATCTCCTATATTTTCTTAATTCCTTTAGTTCTTCAGTATCTATATCCTCTACAGCAAAGTGGGAGTGATTTTTTTTTGAATAATCATTAGGAGTAAAGAGCATTAACCAGCTTTCCCAGGGCTCTAGTGATTGATTAATCCATGCCGCTTGACTCATTTTAATCTCCTGCTCTTTAACCATTTTATTCAGCTGTTGAATTAGTGAGTTGCTAAACCATAAAAACTGCTTTAAGTGGTAACCAACTATTAAAGGATCAAGGTTTTCCCAATCCAGCGAACTGATTTCTTCAAAAAGTCCCTTATTATCTTGAAATTGAGAAAACAAAGCTTCTAACTCATTTATTGCTGCTTTATTTCTTTTCAAGCCCTCTACTAAAAGAGAGAGCTGGTTTATTTCTTCCTGCCATAAGCTTTCATCCCCATTTACATAAGCCTTCATCTCTTTCCATAGCGCCCTTCCTGGATCGCTTTGAGGGATACAGGGACGGATTATATCTTCCCAATATATCTTATCCTTTGTATCTTCAATAAACCAACTCATTGTTACTACTCCCGACTAGTAATTCCTAATATTTTTCTTGCATCATTTGGAGAAGCGATATCTCTTCCAAGTTCCTTAGCTAAACGAACAATTCTAGCAACTAGTTCGTCATTTCCTTTCGCTAAAATTCCTTTTGAATAATAGATATTATCCTCTAACCCCACTCGAATATGCCCTCCTAAGGGAAGAGCAATCATGCCCAAAGGTAACTCATGTCGTCCAATACCTGCCACACTCCATGTGGCATCCTTAGGAATATGCTCTACCATATGAAGAAGATGCTTTGCAGTTGCACCAATCCCTCCTGGTACTCCCATGACAAAATCAAAATGAAGATGACCTTTTACTAACCCTTCCTTTACTAAATGTAACGCATTATTTACCATGCCAACATCAAAAATTTCGAATTCTGGCTTCACTCCATAATCTCCCATGACTTTTGCAAACATTCGTATATCCTGAGGTCTATTAAGAAATACCTCTTCCCCAAAGTTAACCGTCCCCGTCGTTAAAGTAGCCATTTCTGGCTGCAATGTAACAGGTTGAATTCTTTCTTCTGGAGTCATACCAATCGAGCCACCTGTTGATACTTGAATAATAATATCAGTACGTTCTTTTATTTTATGAATGGTTTCTCGATAAATCGCTTTATCTTGAGTTGGAAGACCATCCTTATCTCGAACATGAAGATGGACAATGGCTGCGCCTGCCTTCGATGCTTTTTCTACCTCTATTGCTATTTCATCAGGCGTTGTAGGTAGATACGGTGTCTGCTCTTTTGTAATTTCAGCTCCAACAACAGCCGCGGTAATTATCACTTTTTCCATTGCTTTTCCCCCACTATCCTTCTCTATTACTTTTCTGTAAATGCTTTGGTACAACACAGGTACCTGATGCTTTTGTCACCATGATTGGCTTAGCCAATACCCTTGCCTGAGATGGAATCGCTGGATTAATATTTGCCTCAATTACCTTATAGGCTTCAAAGAAAATTTTCCTTGATGTATTCCCTACTTTATCAATCCACCCTCTTGCCTCTATATAATCACCAGCATAAACAGGTGCTTTAAATTCAACTGCATCATAAGCAACAAATAATCCTTCATCACCATCGAAGCGTATTAGTAGCTCTGTAGCAACATCACCAAATAGTGCTAGCATTCTCGCCCCATCAACTAAATCTCCCCCATAATGTGCATCTGCTTGACTCATTCTCACTCTAATAATTGCTTCTTCATTCAAAGCACTCATCCCCCTTCACCTCTTCATTCCATACATTAAAGATTGGAATTTCCTCATTTGACCAATTATTTACCATCTGTTGGATTCTTTGCTTCATTTTTTCTCCAGAATAAGCATATCCGGCTGGTGAATAAGGATTATAAATAATTCCTTTGATACAAATTGGACGTAATACCTGAATCGTCCCACCCTTTTTTCTCCACCTTTCTACCAATTCTGATGAAACAAAGCTTTTTAGCCCATGCTGTAAAACAATATGCCATGCTTTCTTTTTACGTAGCATGCTAGTAAATACTTTTTCAGTTAAAACACCTGGAAGTAGTAGCCATTCCACCTCTCTTTCTAAAAAATCACCATTTGTTAATAAATACGTCGAAGGATAAAAGCTCCACTCGCCATCCTGCTTCACCATAATTTCATCTTTTTTTGACCATTTATCTACCATGGATAGAATTGTTTCATCCTTTACTTGTGGATAAAAAAAGGGAAATAATCTCTCTTTTACTTTTTTCCAAAATAGCCTCTCATCATCCTGTAAACTAGCACCAATCACTAAATATGTCTCATCAGTTAGATAAGGAGTAGCACTGGATAGCCGATCATACGCCCCGTCTACAATAGCCCTATGTACTCCATATTTATGAAACAGATCAAAAACATAGATTATATGATCAAGCATGGGTGTCCCTACAAGCTTAACCGTTCCTTCTTGAACTGCCTTTGCGATATATACATCTCCTATACTAGAACGAATTGAAGTTTTTTCTAATATCCTCCACTTAGCTGTTCCTTCTAATAGTCCGCTGGTCGTCGTAGCGACCAGCGTTCCTTCCGGAATGGTAATCAATGGTTTTTGCTTTCCTGAAAGCATATCCTCTGATTCTCCATCTACTCCTATACTTATTAGCCCCATCGTTCCAGAGGAAGAGTCATAGGTTTGAATGATATAATTTAATAGTGTTGTTTTTCCAGCATTTTTCGATAAACCAATGATGCTAGTTGAGTGAAAGGTAGGCTGTGAAGCTGTTGTATTATCCATTATTCACAATATCATGCGATTTTGTTTCTTCTCGTCTTTTATACCGATTTATGTTTTTGGGTTCAAGTACAGAAACTTCCTCCTGCATCATGCCAAAAATTCCTTCGCTTTTCCCTTTTTGTGTCTGGCAATATTCGCAATTCTCTTTATCATGGGAATGATAATCTGTAGGTTCAGGATAAGAAGTAATAACTCCCTCATAGTTACGTAATATAATTTTGTCCGTACTTTGGGATATAACATAGTTTGGCATGACAGGTATTTTGCCTCCTCCTCCTGGTGCATCAATCACAAAGGTCGGTATTGCATAGCCAGAGGTATGTCCTCTTAAAGCTTCGATGATTTCTAGTCCCTTAGCAACTGGTGTACGGAAATGACCAATCCCTTCAGACAAATCGCACTGATAGATATAATAAGGACGAATTCGAATTTTTACTAAATCATGCACTAATTTTTTCATGATATGTGGACAGTCATTGATACCTGCAAGAAGTACGGATTGATTACCTAAAGGAACACCTGCATTTGCTAGCCTTTCTACGGCCTTAATTGCCTCTGGCGTTATTTCCTTTGGATGATTAAAGTGGGTGTTAATCCAAATTGGATGGTATTTTTGAATGATGTCCGTTAAATTCTTGGTAATTCGCTGTGGAAAAACAACTGGAGCCCTTGTTCCAATTCGAATAATTTCTACATGCTGAATACTACGTAATTCTTTAAAAATATATTCTAATGTTCGATCATTTACTAACAGGGCATCTCCACCTGATAATAACACATCACGTATTTCAGGATGATTTCGAATGTATTGAATCGCTGCATCCAACTGTTTTTTTGGAACACCTTGACCTATATGTCCAGAAAAACGTCGGCGGGTACAGTGACGACAATACATTGCACACTGATTCGTTATTAAAAATAAAACACGATCTGGGTAACGATGGGTTAATCCCTGAACTGGTGCATCTGTATCCTCGTGTAAAGGATCTGCCATATCATAAGGCGTGCGTTGCGATTCAAAGGATAAAGGAACTGCCTGACGACGTATCGGACAATTAGGATTGTTAGGATCCATCAGCATCGCATAATAGGGTGTTATATTTAAAGGAATCGTTGAATTAGCCGCCTTTACTCCTTCTTCCTCCTCCGTAGTTAAAGGGACAATCTTTTTTAATTCATCTATCGTTCGAATGGTATTGGTAAGCTGCCACATCCAATCATTCCATTGTTCTTCCGTTATATCCTTCCATAAATCTACACTTTTCCAATAAGTCAACCTTTTCACTCTCCTTTTCATTATCTTTTTCCTTATAGACATAACCTTCATTAAGCATTGGAATATTTATTTTCAAACCATGCTCGTAATTCCTCTGACTCTACTATCGTATTTAATGCTATCTCTGCATGACCTTTGGTATAACCATTACCAATAATCATTTCAACATCCTTACCTATCCCCTCTGCTCCTAAAGCAGCCGCAGTAAAACTAGTAGCCATACTAAAGAAATACACTTTTCCTTCATTCTTTGTTGCTAGAATGGAGGAAACCTCTGTGTTAGGTACATTCACACAGTTTATCGTCACATCTGCCAAGCGTCCTTCTGTCGCTCGTTCTACAATAGCTAGTATCTGCAACGCTTCTGTGGCATCTACCTGATATACTTCGTCAGCCAGCTGTAATCGTTTTAAATGACTAACTGCCTCCTTATCAAATTCTAGTGCAATTACCTTCCCTTGTGCTCCAACTCTTTTTTTCGCCTGATATAAAGCTAACAATCCAGATTTACCACCAGCTCCAAGGATAACAACAGTTTGATTTTGCTTTACCATTTTTACTACCTGAGCTGGGGCTCCAGCTACGTCTAAAACAGCTAATGCAAGATTCCTAGGCAGATTTTTTGGTAGCTTTGCATAGATACCGCTTGCAAAAAGAATTGCTTTCCCTCTTATTTGAACTTGACCATTTTTTTCATTTATCTCTATTATTTCTTCTATATAGAGTGGTGTTAATGATAGAGAAACTAATGTAGCAATTTCATCACCACACTTCATTCCATCCTCCTTTGCAGGATGATAAGGTCCGATTTGTTCAATCTTTCCTATCAACATACCTCCTGATCCAGTTACTGGGTTATGTTGTTTACCTCTTTTTTTAACTGTCTGCAGGATGATATCCTTTAGCTGTTCCATATTCCCTTTTGCTTGCTCCTTCATTTGTGTAAATGAAGCAGAATCAATATTTAATATCATCACATCAATTAATAGCTCATTATCATAAATCCTCATAGAATTATCCAGATTCCACGCAGCTTGTGGTAAGCTGTTCTTAGGTTCTATCACCCGATGTATGCCATAGTAATGCCCTTTATTCAAACAATCTCCCCCTTTTTCCTCTTATCTCTTCCTCTAATATTAAACGCAATAATCATGCCAAAACAAAAGCCACTCGAAAGAGTGGCTTTTCAGGTATCAAGGTGCCGAAAAATCGGCACAAATTAATTTGATAGGTATTTATTCATTTTATATTGGAGGGTTTGGCGCGGTATTTTTAACCGTTTGGCAGCTTTTTGAATATTTCCATCTTCTTTTTGAAGTGCTTCTACTATCCAAAGCTTCTCCATCTCTTCAAGCCTTTCTTTCAGTCCATCCCCTTCTTTACGAGAAATAGAAGCATCACCTTCACGACTTTCTTCAGCAAATCCCTGTATATACACAGGAAGATGATAATATTCTATTTGATCTCCATCCATGATATTCATTGCATACTCAATGGTATGCTCTAATTCGCGAATATTCCCCGGCCAATGATAGCTATAAAATACCTCTTCAACCTGACTTGAAGTAGATAAAATATGCTTCTGAAATCGCTCATTAAACTGATGTATAAAATATTTCGTTAAAAGAGAAATATCTTCTTTTCTTACTCTTAATGGAGGTATCGTGAAATTAACCACATTAATTCTGTAATATAAATCCGATCGAATAAGCCCTTTTGCTACAGCCTCTTGAGGATTGACGTTTGTTGCAGCAATTACCCTTACGTTTACCTTTCGATTGACTATATCACCAACTCTTCGTACAACCCCGTCTTGTAGTACTCGAAGTAATTTTGGTTGAAGCTCAATTGGCATAGAATTAATTTCATCCAAAAATAAGGTGCCATTATGAGCCAATTCAAATAACCCTGGACGATTTTCTGCACCAGTAAAGCTTCCTTTAACCGTACCAAACAAAATTCCCTCTAAAAGTGAGGCAGGTAAAGCAGCACAATTTAGAGCGATAAAGGCTTTTTCTTTTCTTGGTGAAAAATTATGAATGGCTTGGACAAGTAATTCTTTTCCAGTTCCTGTTTCCCCTTGAATAAACACAGGTGAATTAGTTGCGGCAGCTTTTTTACTAAAACGAATGATTTTTTTCATCTGTTCATCCGCTGTAATAATATCGTTAAAATGGTACGTTGTCTGCTCTACAGTTGAAGCATTCTTGATAGTAGAAGATTGAACCTTCGCCTGTAATTCTACCAATTTCTCTGATAAATCTTTTATTTTACTAACATCCTTCGCAATTTCAATAGCACCTACTAATTTACTCTTCACATAAATAGGTAATGTAGTATTTACTGTTACTAGTTGCTGTCCATTTTTATTCGTATACTGCTGCTGTTGATTAATGATTGGCTGTCCTGTTTCAATGACCTTCAATAATGTACTGCTTTCCGTATCTAAAGATGGAAAGACATCGAAAAGGTGACGATTAATAACCTCTTCCAACTTTAATCCATCATGCTTTGCTGCTACATGATTATAGAAAATAGTAATTCCATCCTGATTTACAACATGAATTCCTTCGTCAATTGTTTGTAAGATAGATTCAAGCATTTCCTTTGCTTCAGGAACCATATCTATGGGTTTATTAGGCATTCCAATCCTCCTAAGACAAGGTGCCAGATTTCCATCCGTAGTGCCGAAATATGAGCAGTACCATTAGCTTCTAAATTAATGAGATAGAAGTGCTTTATCTGGAATCTTCAATTGAAGCCCTGCATATATTTCATTGGCATTTTTTAAGCCATTATAGGCTGCCAAAGCCTTAACGTAATCTCCTGAATCATAATATTGTAATGAAATCCGATAAAGATTCTCCCCTTGTTTAACCTTGTGAATGATTTCAAGCTGAGCGTGTTCACCATCACTTGTAGTATTGTCTTGCTGCTCTATTTCCTCTTCAACAGCTGTTGATTCACTCTCTTTTATCGTATTCTCTTCTACTTCTTGATAACCTGTATCAGAAGGAGTATTCAGTTCTTCTACCTGTTGATTTTGATTATCTGCTAAATTCGCATCCTTATCACGATCAGAAAGTTGCATTCCAACCACTGTTGATATAATGATAATAAAAATTACACTACCTAGTATGATAGGTAAGCCCCATCTCTTCTTATCTATATCTCTTTCCTCTTTCACCTTATGTATTGTACTTCTCGACGGCAATGAATAACCCCTGTTCTCTTCATGCTGCTTTTCATTATCCACGTTTTACTCAACCTCCTATGACTAATCTCGTAATTATGATTTTCGACAAAACCCTTCTATTTCCTGCAATTTATATAAAAAAACCATATTAGATAATGAAAACTAGGAAAAACTAATCCATCCTTTTCGAATAAGAACTCCTTGCAAGAAATCAATGAAGACATGGGCAATAAAGGCAGTAAACCATTCAAAATATACCGCTAAATAACCCAAACCGAGACTAATCATAAAGGTAAATAACAATAATATCCATTTCTCTAAATATCTAAAATGAATAAGTGTAAAAAGAAGACTTGTAAGGATAATGCCTAGTAAACTTTGAACAGCACTTCTAAATAATAATTCCTCTGTGAAACCGACAATGATAGAAATAAGCGCTATATGCCATATTGGTAAATTTTTGAATAATTTTTCGTTTATTCCTCCATCATCCATCCACTCCTGTGGTAG